>JANNXL010000025.1:0-7048 GCA_031409575.1 Hyphomicrobium sp. | reverse complement strand
GAACGCGGCGCTGATTTCTGCGTTACCCAAAAAGCAGGTGTCATTCGATTCTGCACTGATATCGATCAGTGGCTGGACGATCGCCCTGGGGAATTTAAGCGCTGCCTTCATCAAGCAATTTCTGATTGATCGGGCGTTTATTCGTGCTTTGCCCCCAAAGCATATTCAGGGTCCGCAATAGTGCGTTATCCACCTTACGTCCAAAATGGAGTTCCCCAAATGAAACACCTTTTAGCACTCGCCGGCGTTGCCGCGCTGCTCGCGTTCTTACCCGCTCAAGCCGAAGACAAAAAAGAGGAGAATACAGGTGCTGCCAAGATGGGCTGCACAGAGGCAGACATGGCAGCGATGACTACCAAGATTGATGGCATGTCGTCGGCTGAAAACAAAAAGATGGCCATGGACCACATGAAGATGGCCAAGGACAGCATGGGCAAGAGTGACATGAAGGGTTGCGAAATGCACATGAACGAAGCCATGGGCGCGATGGACAAGAAGTAAGAGTGTCAGCTATTCAAGCTGAATATTGGTGGAGCGCGCTCAGCGCTCTCCTTTTTTTGATACCGGCGCACATCCCTGGCACACTGCTACCGCGTGCGGCTGCAAAACTTCGATGACAGATAGAGGCCTTCATTTTGAAGGGTCTAGGGTGTTAGCTACGGACTCCTTCTGGTTTTGCGGCAACCATTTCATAACAAGGATGAATGCGGAAATTGCCAGACAGATGCTGTTCGTTACGATCAAGGGCCAATCTGCTTTGAGATCGCCATAGGTTAGCCATAAGGCAAACCCGGCTACCGTGATCGCGTACATCCCCGTCGAAATACCGCTCGTATTTTTCGGTTTTATGATTTTCCAGGCTTGGGGACAAAACTCGCCGTCGAGAACACAGCCGCGAGTGCACCGACGGCAGTGACCAGATCCATCGGTTGCGTCCTTCCAAAACAGATAATCCTGGTCAATGTGGGCGAGCAACGACTGTAATTGTCAGACTGCGCTGCAAATGTGCAGGGTTCCACGAGACATAACGCTTGCAATCCAACAGGGTTGCAGGTTGGCAATGCCGCAGGCAATTTAGCTAAAACTATGGGCCGGCAGGCCTTTCTGCTAACGCAGGTTAGTCTTCAGCTCATTATAACAGAAGTATAAGTACAACTGGCAACATCGAGCGCGCCTCAGCTCTGCGCGCTAGACCTGAAACTGCTGAGCAGTAAGTTTGTTGTGTTTGTCAGGATTGCTCGGCGCCTCAGGACACGTCGCCAACGTTGTGTGGCGACCTTCTCTGGCAGACGCGCTTAGCCGCGCCGGGGACTTGATATGGAAAAGTACCCCCTATCGGGCCACGCGATCCTCGTCGTCGAGGATGAACCGATTATTGCATATGACATAGCCGATGCTTTCGAAGCTGCCGGTGCTACTGTCTGGACTGCCGACACCCTCCACAAAGCCATGGATCTTGCCGGGGCTGAGCGCTTGTCAGCGGCCGTTCTGGATTTTGGATTGTCAGACGGCACGTCTGAAGCGCTCTATGAATGTCTTGGCGAGCGCCACGTACCTTACATTCTCCACACCGCATACGTTCATCGTCTTCCCTACCAAGGTACCGGGTGCGTAATTCCAAAGCCCGCCAACCCAGCTGTTCTCGTCGACGAAGTGTTGCGGATGCTGTCCCCGAAGTTGAATGCAATTTCACTGAGTATATCCTCGGAACCTTCTCACTATTTTGACCCGGAAACGTTGATCAAAGCGCAAGCTTCATTTGACAAAACGTAGTCGGCCGTCGCCACAGAGTTCATCGATGATGATGTGCCAGCAGCGCGAGACGTCTTGGCCAAAATCGTCTTAGAGATGTTCGATAACAATGCGACCGGCAGCGACACCGATGGCTTTTTTGCGACCGGCATTGTGATCAGAAAAATGCATGAAGCATTGGGTATTTAACCGAGGCATTTTTTCTTCCGGACGAACGAGGATTATCATCGTTTCGAGCGAAACCTTGCGGCGGAGGAACATTCCGGCGGTAAAGCCGTTACACGTTTACCTAATGCCATACAAATGGAGGCCACAAATGCCCGTCGTACTTTGGTATATCGGAATTCCCCTGAGCATCGTCGTTCTGTTAATGCTCTTCGGAGTGGTTGGGTTCTAGTGCGGCCCACGAGGGCGCTGCCTAACATGGTTTGCAGTTTGCGCGCCGCGGTGGCGGACCGCATCATGCACTCGGCGTCCCCGTTGGCGGCCTTCGCGGCGGCGATAAAGTTCACCGGCTTGGGAATAATCGTAATCATGCGAGAGGGCATTATCACTGAAACCGCGGTAGGCTGTGCTGGCTGAAAAAAAGCGATTTGACGCCGCACTCCCCATTCCACGTGGCTGAGTTCGTAAAATCTGCGGGAGAAGGTCGGCTCAATTGCCGACTACCGCGAGCTGCTACTCACTTCACCGACGTCGTGATGACCACGCCTTATGTCGCCATATCTACGCGAGCCGTCGAAGTTGAGATATAATCCCGGGCCACTATTGTAGTCGTAGTAATCGCCGCCCAAAAACCGCTTGTAGCCTAAACCGCGTTCATCGTTTCCACGGCCGTTGTGCTGGCTGTCGGCGCGCCATCCGCGGTGTCCATAGGCCACCAACTCGACCACACCGGTCGATGCCGGTGCTACGACGTTCGCCTCAGCGTCGCTCAACGACGTTACCGCATTGCTTGCTGCAGAAAGTGCAAAAGCAGCCGTTGCGGTGAAAATTGAGGTCCATAGAAGGGACTTCATTGCGGTCTCCTTTAACTCCTTAATTGTCGAACGTGAGCCAACTTCGAAAGTTCCGATTGGCAGGAGGCAGTTAATTGGAGTGAAGGTCCGCTTGGACCGGTATTCGATTTCAATGGTGAGCAACCCAGCCAGACGCAACTGAGCTATTCATATTGAAGAAATCCGCACTGCGTCGCCAGCCGCCGCATACAGCACGCATCACGGCCGCCCGACACATTCTGCTACGGACAGTGCCGCCTTCGCTAAGCTGCGGAAAAAGTGGGGTGCGGCGAAGTTGTGATGCTCCGCCGGCCCATGCGTTATGCGATTAAAATGATGTCGACGATCTCATAAGAGTCCGGATCGACGATGCACAGCTGATTACCAACGATGAAGTAGCGATAGTCGCGATATTCTGGCACCACTACGATGATATCCTGCGGAATGGCGTAAAAGCGCACGTCCCGCGGGACCGCAACACCCACATTGATTTCGATGTTGAGATTGCGTTCTGGTTCGACCAGATGACGCGAAAACGTGGTGGTGACCTTCGAGCGCCGGTCACCAGTAACACTCTTAAATTGACCCTTGCTGTTTCCAGCAGTGGCACCTGCGTCCTGTTTGCTGTCGCGCTTGTCGTCATTGTCGCCAGCTCGGCCATCGCGTTTCTTATCGTCACGGTCCGCCTTGCTGTCTGAGTCGCCGGAACGATCCATCTCAGTCGTGCCGGATGCGTCACCTGTTTTGCCGTCTTTCTTCATTTGACCTAGAGCGCCGTCGTCAGCAGCATCCTTCTGATTTTTTTTAAGTGGCCCGGAATCGTTGTCTGACGCGGACCGATCCTCGTCCTTCATTTGAGTCGGTCCTTTGTCATTTTTACCCGCACCTGGCTCTTGTCCGGATGGCTTGCCGGGTGTCGTAGGGCTGCCCATGTTCTGGGACGGTGCCGGGCCTTTCGAGCCATCAGGCGTCGCCGACGGACCTTGTTGCGCAACAGCCAGTGATCCGCTGGCGATCAGAGCGGCAACAGATAAGAAAAGTTCTTTTCTCATAACAGTACTCCAAACGAATGCGTTGATACGCATCTCCCGAGACATGATGCCCTGGGAACTATGCGTGCAACGCCTCGGGGGACGCTGTGTTCCCTTCAAGGGACGTTACGCAGTGGCGGCAATGGTCATCAACGATGCCTGATACAAAATAATCCGTATGTGCGGTGGTAGGGGAGCCCAGTCCGTTGCCGACTGCCTCATCTCAAAAAAAGTCGCTAGGGATAGAAGCCCTCGGACTCCGGTGCGCAGGCCGCCTTGCGCTTTGCGCTGCGATTCCGCCCCGCTGATCCGGCGTCGCCGCCGGTTCGCTTGCAGCCGCTCTGTGGAGGAAAATGAGTGTGGTTCTATTTTCCCGAGAGACAACAAAACAGTTCCGCCATTTATGGGCCGGCTATATGCAAGCCAGGCCCGCCGCGGGTGGCATGCCCGGTCGAAGTGATCCGATGATCGAACATCCGTGTTCTGCGATGAAAATCGTGCAGTAGCTTGAAATGGTAGAACACCATCCCTATACCATCCATACAGATGTTAAAGGGACTTATATAAGATGGCTTCCAATGTCCACGAACTGCGGCCGAAAGCGGCCGAAACCGAGAAGATCACGATAAATCTGGGCTTTGTCGACCTGGGTCATATCGATCTCATGGTCCAGGAAGGCTTCTATACCAACCGGACAGATTTCATCCGCACGGCGGTTCGCAATCAGATTGAGCGCCACGCGGACGTCGTCAAAACGACTGTTGTTCGCAAATCGCTTGACCTCGGCTTGCGCCACTACAGCCGCGCCGACCTTGAAACATCGCGTGACGCTAATGAAATGCTCCACCTCAACGTCTTGGGTTTGGTGACGATAGCCGCTGACGTGAGCGCAGAGTTGGCTCGTGCGACGATTGCGTCAATCACGGTCCTCGGCGCCCTGCATGCCAGCCCGGAAGTTAAAGCCGCTTTGGCGGACCGCACCCGCTAATCCAGCGTGGACTTTCATATCGCAATAAATTGCTTGGCGCTCAGCCGCCAAATACCCAAGGACCTCGGCCAAATGAATGAGATTTTCATGCGAAGTATGGCTGCCGCGGCGCGGCTCACCAAATCGGGAAGGCTCGCTGACGCGACTGTGCTTATCCAAAGTGTTCTACGCGGCGGCGGCGAGCGCGGCGACACAACCCCCAGCAACGAATGGCAGGGTGCGAAAGGTCCGCTTATTGAGGCGACCGCGATCGGGTTGGCGTGCCCGGACAACACGCTGACTGCCCGGCCGGCGAAAACCCGTGTCCCGGACATGGCCGCGACAGATGCCGGTAAAGGTGACTTGAAGCGGTTGTTGGAAAAGCTAGCACCGCCAGCAAAACCTGGGATAAGTCAGTTGCGTAGAAACGACGCTGAAAGGTTGCCACCTCCAACAGATGCGCCAGGTGACTTCATTTCCGGCTCATACAGCAACGCTGCAGGGTCGCGCGCGTATAAGCTTTATATTCCTGCCAAACGCAAGCCCGGGCCGCGACCGCTGATCGTGATGCTGCACGGGTGCACGCAAACTCCAGATGATTTCGCAGCAGGCACGCGCATGAACGTGTGTGCAGAAGAACACGGATGTTTTGTCCTTTACCCAGAACAGACCTCGTCTGCGAACCCGTCCAAATGCTGGAACTGGTTCAACAGCGCCGAACAGCAGCGCGGACGGGGCGAACCCTCTATCATCGCAGGCCTCACTCTGGAAGTGATGAAAAATCATCCCATCGATCCACGCCGTGTTTTTTGCGCCGGGCTATCGGCCGGAGGTGCTGCCGCTGCCGTCTTGGGAGAGACCTATGCCGATCTTTACGCCGCCGTCGGAGTCCATTCGGGTTTGGCGTGCGGAGCAGCGCGCGACATGCCGACCGCTTTTAAGGCTATGGGCGGACACGGCCAAGCCACAAGCCGTGCGCATGCGCATAAATTCCAATTCGTGCCAACAATCGTTTTTCATGGCGACCGGGATAGAACTGTTCATCCGCGAAACGGCACCGAGGTCATCGCCCGCTCCAATCGTTCAGCGGATTTGCAACCCGTCACAGAAAGCGGCGCCACAAACGGCAGGTCATTTACTCGCTCGGTACATCGCAATACGCAAGGTAACACCGTGTTGGAGGACTGGGTGGTCCATGGCGCCGGTCACGCTTGGTCCGGAGGAAGCCAATCCGGAAGTTTCGCCGATACTAGGGGTCCAGATGCATCACGCGAAATGCTGCGCTTCTTTCTTGCGCAGTCGTCGAAATCCCGCAAACAAAACAAGTGAGGACAGTTCAACCGATTTCGATCCTAAGCCAGCTTGCGGACTTTCGGCTCGCGAGACCAAAGGCGGGTGCGAGCATGTTCTATGAAGTCATCAACCCCTGACTTCAGATCATGCACGGCCTCATCCGGCTCGATCCCTGACTTTTCCAGAAGCGGCCATGCCTCCTTGGAAAAGCCAATGGCTTTCAGATGTCCAAACGCATTCATGGCAAAATCCACGGCCCCGCCATCCTTCATTAGATCGACGCAACCAGGTTCTGAAAGCACGATCGCAACTGCGTCGAACAGGATCGATGGCGTGCCGGCGAGCTGACCATCCACTTTTAAGTTCGCGCCATCTTTGAGCGTAACGCCGCCCACTTTTGGCGCAACAATCTTCACGGTCGCGCCTGCAGCCTGTGCGGCCTTTTTAACGGCCATGATCATTTTTCCATCGGCTCCGTCGCTGACCAGAATCGCCACGGCTCGACCGTTCAAGGACGGCGGGTATTTGCCAATGATCCTCAATGCCGGCGAGACTTTCATGTCCTTCGGTTCAACGGCTGCTTTGGACTTTGACGGCAGGTTCATGTTCAGGCCATCGGCGACGCGATTGGCGAGAACGTCATCGACGTTGCGCAAATTTGCCATGACCCGCAGGCGCACGTGCTCTAGCATGACCTTCGACAGTTCAAACACGAGAGCGCTCGCAAGATGGGATTGCTCGGTCGGTGTCTGCGATCGAAAAAACAGACGCGCTTGCGTATAGTGATCAGCAAAGGTTTCGGCACGCAGTCTGACCTTAGCGCCGTCGAGCGGCGCGGAAAATGTGCGGAACCCGGCTTTGGCATCCTCTCGCGGCCCGCCGTCTTCACCGGCTTCAGACAAACTGTTGGGTTCGTAGTTGGCGCGGCCCTTGAATACCTGCGTTTGCATGTGTCCGTCGCGTTGCAGATTCTGAAATGGGCAGCCTTTGGCGCTGTTGACCGGGAT
>JANNXL010000024.1:0-4541 GCA_031409575.1 Hyphomicrobium sp. | reverse complement strand
CTGATCTGGGGTCAAAGGCTGCAACGATGTCGAACGTGGCGCCTTTGTAGCCAGCCGTAAACCCAGTGATCAACTCACCCTGCGGCGGCACATCAATACGCACCCGGAATGTGTTTTGTCCTGTACTGGCATCGAACTCGTACGTCCCGGTAAACAGGCCCCCGAAGCGGTCGGAGCCGAGAATTGTGCCGTTGCGCAAAATTGCCAGCGCTTCACCGTCGTCAGCATCGCTCGCAACGCTGCCGCTCGGTTCTGGATAGCCTTTGAACGTCAGCGCATAGATGCCCTCATGGAACAAATCAGGTCTCCACTCCGCGGCGATTTCGCAGGTCATCATCGGCCTAGCTGGCCTTGCAACACATCAGCGTGCCCAGCGCACTTGCCGGCATTGGCATCAGAGCGTTGATTGTAACGCAACGCCGGTTAGGAACCTGGTTAGCGGGCTCGTCTATCTGGCCAGATCATTTATGGCGGCATAAGCAGCGTCCAGATCTGAGACAGTCGAGCAATACGGCGGCATCATGTAAATGGTATTGCCCAGAGGGCGCAGCAGTACCCCGCGATCGATAAATCCGGCGTAGAGCCGCGGGCCAATTTCTGCCAGATACCCCGCGTCCGGCACCTTCAAATCAAGCGCGGTGATGGTGCCTGTTTGGCGCACATTTTCAAAACGGGGGTCATTGGCAAGAGCGCCAATCCGTTTGGCTTGATGTTGGACCAGTGCTGCGACACGCTCGTGCACTGGCTCAGCGGACCAAATGCCAAGATTGGCGGAGGCCGCCGCACAGGCAATCGGATTGGCCGTATAGCTCGACGAGTGAAAAAAAGTTTTCGATCGGTCGGCCGATACGTGCGCGTCAAAAATCTCAGCTGAACTCAGCGTAACAGCCAGCGGAAGCGTGCCGCCTGTTAGCCCCTTTGAAAGGCACATGATGTCAGGAGACACACCGGCCTGTTCGCAGGCAAATAGAGTGCCTGTGCGGCCCCAGCCGGTCATAACTTCGTCGGCGATGAACAGCACAGCATGGCGCTCACAAACATTTTTCATGCGGGCGAGCGTTTGTGCTGAATACATCAGCATGCCCCCCGCGCCGAGGATCAAAGGTTCGACGATCAGCGCAGCGGCCAGACCCGATCTGCACAAGGTTTCAAGTGCATCGAGCGTTGCGTTTTCCTGACCCGCCGATGGAAATGGAATGCGTTCCACGTCAAACAGCAACGGCTCGTAAGACGCATTGAACACGCCGCGAGCCCCCGCCGACATCGCAGCCGCCGTGTCCCCGTGATAGGCGTGCTGCATGGCGATGATCTTGGTGCGCGGCTGACCGTTATTGCGCCAAAACCCGAGCGCCATTTTCAGCGCGACTTCGACGGCCGTTGACCCCGAATCTGAAAAGAACACGTGCTCTAAACCGCGCGGCGCAATTTCAATCAACTGACGCGCCAGCCTTTCGGCCGGCTCGTGCGTGAAGCCGGCGAAAATCACCTGATCAAGCTTGCCAGCCTGTTCCTTGATCGCCTCGATGATTTTCGGATGGCGATGGCCATGCGTTGTCACCCACCACGACGAAATCGCATCGAATATACGGCGGCCATCAGTGGTTTCAAGATATGCGCCATCCGAGCGCGCCACGTGGATCGGGTCGGGCGACGTTGCGTGCTGTGTGAACGGATGCCAGACAGGCGAACTCCCGCGCGTCATGCGAAATCCTCGATGCGGAAGTTTGCTGCAAACGCAGTTCGCAGCGTTGTCGCGTTAAGCGGATCAAGCCGCGGCAAACGCCCAAGCCGCTTGACGCTGCCGATGTCGCAAATGGTGCGCTCGTTGTCCGTGTTCTCATCGCCAATGAAAGCAATCCCGAGCACCGGCACATCGCGCGCGCGCAAGGCTTCGAGCGACAAGAGGCTATGATTGATGGTGCCAAGGGCCGTGCGCGCGCACAAAATGACCGGCAATTCCCAGCGCGCAAACACATCAATGAAGAGCATTTCGCGTTTGATGGGCACCATCAGGCCGCCAGCGCCTTCGATCACGAGCGGGCCGTCAACGGCGGGCGGGTTGATTTTCGCTGCGTCAATTTTGATGTTTTCGAGTTCCGACGCGCGGTGCGGCGAAAGGGCCGCTTTGAAGACATAGGCTTCCGGCAAAACTTTATCGGCCGGTAATCCAGACAGTTCTCTTACGCGTGCGCTGTCGGTATCCGGCTCGAAGCCCGACTGGATCGGCTTCCAATAGGCGGCTCCAAGCGCGCCGGCCAATGCCGCCGCAAAGACCGTCTTACCAACGCCCGTGTCAGTGCCGGTGACGACGAATGGGCGCGTCATGCAGCGATCCTTTCCAGTTCGCGGGCAAGGGCCGTCACCATGCGCGTCACATCAGCCTCGGCGGCATTCAGCGTAATTGAGACGCGCAGCCGCGCGGTGCCTTCGGGCACGGTGGGCGGGCGCACGGCTCGAATATCGAAGCCCTGCGCTTGCATCGCGTTTGCAAGAGCCGTAGCGCGCGCGTCTGATCCCACAATAATGGGCTGGATTTGCGAACCAGATGCCGCAACGCCGCATCGTGCTTCAAGGTCACGGCCAAGTTTCTCAACCATCGCTTGCAGCCGTTCACGACGCTCGGATTGCGAGGTTGAAAGTTGCAAGGCTGCCCGTACGCCGGCTGCGATGAGCGGCGATGGCGCAGTTGCGTAAATGAAGGGTCTACAGCGATTAACAAGATAGTCGCGCAACACGGCCGGGCACATCACCAGCGCGCCTGAAACACCCAGCGCCTTGCCGCACGTATGAAGCGAGATGACATTGACTTGACCCTCAAGACCGGCGGATAAGCCACGGCCGTCCGGTCCCCAAACGCCGGTGGCGTGCGCTTCGTCGATCATCAGCATGGCGTCGTGCTTTGCCGCGACTGCATTCAAGTCTTCCAAGGGCGCGCGGTCGCCATCCATGGAGTACAGGCTTTCAACTGCGATCCACGGCCGCCCTGTTCCGCCGGCAGTGCGCCAAGCGGTGATCGCATCGTCAAAGGCTCGCGCAGAGTTGTGCGTAGCTGCCACAGCCGCGGCTTTGCTAGCCTGAATGCCATCAAGGGCGCTTGCATGAATAAGGCTGTCGTAGACGATCAAGTCGCCGCGCGACGGCAGCGTTGAGAACAGCGCGTAGTTGGCTACAAACCCGCCGCCGAAGAAAAGCGCGGCTTCAGCGCCGAAGTGCTGCGCCGCTTCGGCTTCCAGTGCTTCGTGCTCCGGGTCGTTGCCGCGCAAAAGCCGCGAGCCGCCGGCACCCACACTAACGCCGCGCGCAAGCGCTGCGGCCATAGCGTCGCGCAATTCGCTTGAAGAGCCCAGCCCCAGATAGTCATTCGATGAAAAATCAATGCCGGTGCGTGCTGTCAGTGCACGCCTCCGCCCCCGCCGATCCAGTGCTTCTAGGGCGTGCTCGAAGCGGCTTGACATACCTCACTCCGAATCCCGGCAACGTCATTTGTGTCTCCACCAAGCTCCAAAGGCGTGAGACCGAGTTTGGCGAACAGCACCGTGTCTTTGTCTTCGCCGGGGTTATCAGCGGTCAACAGCGTGTCGCCGCAAAAGATCGAGTTCGCACCCGCCAGGAAACACAAAGCCTGAGTCTCGTCGCTCATCTCAGTACGGCCCGCCGAGAGGCGCACGAACGAATGAGGCATCATGATCCGCGCCGTCGCGATGGTGCGAACAAACTCAATCGCATCAATCTTTTCGACGTTTTCGAGCGGTGTGCCGGGGATCGCTATCAGCATATTGATTGGCACGCTTTCGGGATGTTCTTCGAGATTGGCAAGTGTCACCAGCATATCGACCCGGTCTTCGGGCTTCTCACCCATGCCGACAATGCCGCCGGAGCACACCTTCATGCCTGCATCGCGCACGCGGGCCAGCGTATCGAGCCGGTCTGCGAATGTTCGGGTCTTGATGACCTCGGGATAGTACCGCTCAGAGGTATCGATGTTGTGGTTGTAATAGTCGAGGCCAGCGTGCTTCAAGCGGCCGATGTCGTCGTCGGATAACATGCCGAGTGTCATGCAGGTTTCCATACCCATCGCTTTGACGCCTTCGACCATGGCAACCACGGCCTCCATGTCGCGCGACTTGGGCGAGCGCCAAGCCGCCCCCATGCAGTAGCGCGTCGCGCCGCTCTCTTTGGCCTTGCGGGCCTCGGCCAGCACGCGCTCGACCTCCATCAGTTTTGAAGCCTTAAGCCCCGTGCCGTGATGGGCTGACTGGCTGCAATACCCGCAGTCTTCGGCGCAGCCGCCCGTCTTGATCGAGAGCAAGCGGCTCATTTGGATTTTGTTGGCATCGAACGTCTGGCGATGCACGGTTTGAGCGCGGAACACGAGATCCATGAACGGCGCGTTGTAGATCGCCTCCGCTTCAACCCGCGTCCAGTTATTGCGCACAGCGGCGGCTTCCGGCCGGTTCCCGCTTGGAGCACTTTTTGGCGGCGTCACATGTACGTTCATGGTGGCTCGTTCTTGAGGGCACAGTCGGGTGGTTTGCGAAGCG
>JANNXL010000023.1:0-2399 GCA_031409575.1 Hyphomicrobium sp. | reverse complement strand
CCTGGCCTGCCGCCGGATCTTCGCTTGAAGCAGGAGAAGCGCTCGCCATGAAATCTGGAGCCGTATCCCCAAGCCCAGCGCACGCTCCCAGCGACAAGCTGACCAGCGCCACCAAAGTCGCCTGAGCTAGCGATCGCCGGGCGCCACTGCCCTGCCGCTGAATGCACTTCGACATACCGCTCTCCCGTTTCCCCAACGATTGCGCGAATCACGCGCACCTTTGGGAGAGAGTGTGGGACAGCCCTCAACAAAGCTTTAACCTGTCATGCCGGGTTGGTTGCAGCAGCCAGTTCGCGCGCCGCACCGGCCATCCAATCCTGCAGTTCGGGCATAGCAAAGATCGCTTCGACATAGGCCTTGGCGGTGCCATCGTCGCCGTAGCGCTCAAGATCCGGCAGGTAGGTTTTGAAACGTGAGGCCACGGGGGCATACATTGCATCTGCGGCCGAAAACTCTGAAAATAGGAACGGCCCAGCGCCGCCGAATCGTTGGCGGCAGTCTTGCCAGCTGGCAATCACGCGGCGCACGTTCAGCTCTGCCGTTTCGGACAGGGCACCGATTGGTTTTTTCGACAAAATATCCATCGGACATTGCTCGCGCAGAGCCTGGAAACCTGCGTGCATTTCAGCAGACACCGATCGCGCGATGGCATGGGCGTCCGGGTCGCGCGGCCAAATTGAAACCTCCTGGTGGCGATCCGCGAGCGTATCGATGATTGCCAGGCTGTCCCAAACCAGGAGGCTGCCTGCGTAAAGTGCCGGCACTTTGCCCGCTGCCGAGTGGACTAACAGAGCCGATTTGGACTGCGGCTGGCGCAGTGCGACTCTAACTTCTTCAAACGGCAAGCCGAACCGCTTCATGACCAGCCACGGCCGCAAACTCCAGCTCGACCAAGCCTTATTGCCGATCACCAGCCGGTAGTGAACCGCGCCATCTTCTGATTTCATGCAGTTCACCTTTGCCGTGCCGCCTTTTCTAGCGGGTTGTGCAGCCCGAATCCTTGCTATTAATGCAAGACAGCCCCGCTGCCCGGCAAGGGTCCCGAAAAGCAGACCAACCCAAGTTCCGTCAATCCATGAAAAAATCAACGTCCGCCGCCACTTCGACACCAAAATCGGCGCAAAAGTTTTTGCCTGATGATGCCTTTACTCCGGCAACGGCTCCGGCTGGTTCAGCAAAAATCTGGCTCGTTCCCGAAGCTACGGGCTTTGAGGCCCTGGATGGTCTCGGTCAGCAGGCGCGACAATGGCTGAGTGCGGTGCGTTTTACTGGATCTGCACGCAAACAAGCGCTGATCCCTGGACTTGAAGGCCGGCTCGCGGGCGCAGCCCTGGGTCTGGGTAACGGGAGCGCAGGTGATCCTTGTGGCCCGTCTGAGTTGCTTATGGGACAGTTGGCTCAAAGTCTTCCTCCTGAATCGTTCGAGATTTCGGGACCGTGTGCCCGGCCCGAACTGGCCGCGCTGGCGTGGGGCCTGGGGGCCTATCGCTTCCGCCGCTACAAGAGCGCGGCAAGTGATGCTCCGCCGCGCCTCAGGGTACCCGCAGGTGTGGATCGTGCCGCATTGCTGAACACCCTCGAAGCGATCTGGCTTGGCCGTGATTTGATCAACACGCCGGCATCGGACCTCGGACCGCAAGACATCGAAGATGCGGCAAGGACACTCGCGGGCGCGCACGGAGCAAGCATCAGCGTGATCAGCGGCGATGATTTGCTGAAGCAGAATTTTCCGATGATCCACGCTGTCGGCCGCGCCAGTCCGCGTCCGCCGCGTCTCATCGATATCAGCTGGCGCAAACCGGGCGGCAGCAAGACAGCACGCACCGTTACGCTCGTCGGCAAAGGCATTACGTTTGATACCGGCGGGCTCGACATCAAACCATCCTCGGCCATGCTGATCATGAAAAAGGATATGGGCGGGGCGGCCACCGTGCTGGCACTCGCGCATATGATCATGGGGCAAGGTTTGGATGTGCGCCTGCGCGTGTTGATCGCAACAGCCGAAAACAGCATTTCCGGTGATGCGTTCCGGCCCGGAGATGTGTTGCAGAGCCGCGCTGGCAAAACCGTTGAGATTGGCAACACCGACGCCGAAGGACGTTTGGTACTGGCCGATGCCCTAGCTCTTGCCGACAGCGATAAGCCCGACATACTGATGACGTTCGCCACACTCACAGGTGCTGCGCGCGTGGCATTGGGGCCAGATCTTCCAGCCATGTTCAGCGACGACGCCGCGTTTGCTGAGGCTGTTGTCGAAGCGGGGCTCAGCATCGGCGACCCCGTTTGGCGGCTGCCGTTTTGGCCGGGCTATGAACGCCATCTCGATAGCGACGTGGCCGATATGAACAACGTATGGGAAGCACCGTTCGCCGGCGCCATCACGGCAGCACTCTTTTTAC
>JANNXL010000022.1:0-4265 GCA_031409575.1 Hyphomicrobium sp. | reverse complement strand
GCAGTTCCGTGGAGATTCAGGGGCCACATTGCTTAGAGTTCGAGGGACATGTGTCTTATCTGCCAACGGATGAGTTTAGTCGCAAAGCAGAAAATAACTTTTTTTTGGCGCACATGATCCCGCTCACGGCTCAACCGCGTTATGTGCCGCCCCGCATGCTACATCACAGGTGTCATCCTCGGGCTTGGCCCACGGCTGTCCGGTTTAGCATAAGGCGAGCTCTGGCTGGCATGGATCGGGCGCTTTTGACGGCGGTGGTTTCGGCGGCGGAAAATCAAAACTGCAGAGGAGATGGTGCCTACTTGCCCGCTGATGAATTCAATCTAGGTGACGGAAATCACGAACGAGATCTTCGTCACCACCCGTGAACTCCCAAAACTCACGTCCCGAACCTTCTATGCCGGATCGGTATCATACGGCCACAGCACGTTGAGTGCAAACGTATGTGCTTCGAACGGCGGTGCAGTCACGGGATCAGCGTCTTTGAACGTGGCAGCGATCAGCCATTTGCCGTCCATCAATGCAAACACTTCAAGTGTCTTGGCGATAGGATCAACATACCAGCAGTGGCCGACGCCGAATGCGGCATAAATGGCGAGTTTATCGGTCCGGTCAAAACGCTGCGTGGCCGGTGACAGCACTTCGCAAACCCAGTCGGGCGGCGTTTCAAGAAACGCCGTGTCTGGCAGTGTGGGCAACCGTTCGCGCCGCCATCCCGCGATGTCTGGGACGAGGACATGAGGGCCTAGGTGCAATTCCGGCTCATCGATGAAAATCCAACCGCCGGGGCCGCCGCTCCCGAACTGAAACGCTCCCATAACTTGGTAGCCGATAATACTCGACACGACGCCGTGTCGCGGTGCCGGGCGCGGATGGGTGTGCAGCACGCCGAACGCGATTTCGCCTGTGATGTTGGGCGCAAGCGCTTCGATGTCGGCATAGGTAGCGGGGCGGTGCTTCGGATTGGCCATGTTAAATCCGGTTTGGTCGGCTGGCGGCTTTTAACACTATGCTCCAAGCCGCAGTGCGAGGCCAGAGCGTTGCTACCGGATAGACCGTAGGATGCACTACGCACGGCGGCAGTGCCGTGCTATCGCGCCCTACGTTTTTACCACGCGCGGATCGTCTGGCTCGACGACAATGTAGTCGCGCTCTAGGCCGCGGGCTGTGCGCGTTTCGACCGGTAAAATAATCTGATCGTCGCGCACCGCGCCGAGTGGCTTGTCGCGGTCGGGAAGTACAAGCGTAACTGTCTCGCCTGCCCACACCACAACACTACCGCCGGTGCGTGCGGCGTTGGCGGCCCACTGTTTGATGGTGGAGTAGTACGGCTCAACTTTCCAGGCGCTGGCACGATCGGCATCCGCGTGGATGGCGATGCGATTGGCGCGCTCTTCGAAGTTGATGAGGAACTTTGCTTTGGCCGGCTTCCAACGCTCATCGAGATCGGGCAGACGCAAATACCCGCAATAAAATCCACGGCAGGCTGCGGGTCTTGTGTCGTAGGCGGTGCAGCCGGCTTTCGGGTTGCAGTGCTGGCACCACACGCCGCGCGGCTTTTGGAGCACGTCGATGTCGAGGAGCTTGCAGCACATCGTGCACGTTCCGCACGAGCGGCCCGGGACCAAAGCTGGTGTGCTGTCTGCGGCTTCCATCGTCGTCACTTAGCTGACTATCCTCACCGTCCGGTCTGTGCGAACACTCCTAGATGCCGCAGGCAGCATGCGGGAATGATGCCTTGACCGCAACACCTTGGTGCCAAAGAAAGGCGCGATGCACATTTTGAACCCCGCACCCTTGCAAATGCCCTCCATAAACCGACGCAGACTTTTGCTGATCAACAACCCTGTGGCGGGCATGCGCGGGCGAACCTTGATTGATCAGGTGGTTGCAGAACTCGAGAAGCGCGGCGCGCACATCACGCGGTCGCCGCCGGGGCAAGAGGCGATGCGGGCGGCGGTTCAAGACGCCGCCGGAAACTTCGATGCCATCATTGCCGCAGGCGGAGACGGCACAGTGCGGGCACTCGCGGCCGCGCTTGAGGGTGCCGATGTTCCAATTGCGCTTGTGCCCATGGGAACCGGCAATGTTCTGGCGTCTGAAACTGACCTGCCCCGGCAGCCGATGCGTCTCGCTGACCTCATCATAGACGGGCGCGTGCAGCACATCACCGGCGGGCGCGCCAACGGTCAGCCATTTTATCTGATGGCAGGAGCAGGCTTTGACGGCGCGGCCGTCGCTGGTCTCAACACGCCTTGGAAGCGACGCATGGGTAAGCTCGCCTATGCCGGTCCGGGTCTCAGGGCGTTGTCGAGAAAGCCACCTCGGCTTGATGTTATTATCGATGGCAAAAGCTACCCGGCGAACTGGGCCGTGTTTGCCAACGGCCAGCGTTACGGCGGGCCGTTTACCCTCACGCGCCGCGCCGATTTGCGCACGCAGGGCCTGCAGGCTGTTTTGATCAACGCGCCATCGCGGCTGGCACTCGCCGCCATGGTTGCACGGCTTGCCGCTGGCTCGCTTGATCAGGTCTCCGGCGTGGAGGTTGTCGCGTGTACGCGAGCAAGCGTGCATTCGCCTGAGCCCGTCCCGGTGCAGGTTGATGGCGATCCGTTCGGCGTCACGCCGCTCGAAATCGAATCCGGCGGCAGTGGTTTCAGCCTCATCGTGCCGGAAGGTTATGCGCGTTAGGATATCTTTGCGCGTGGCAACCGCCGCGCGCAAAGCAAAAGCCACCCTTACTGCATGCCCCACAACTCAACCAAACCTTCGCCGGCAAAGTTGAGTTTGGTGCGATAGCGCACATCCACACGCTGGATCGGCCGGTTGATGCGAAGATCCATGCTTTGCGTCGATTGCCCGTCGCTCAGCTCCTGGAAAATCGGCACGTCTTCGACTTGACCGTTGGCATAGGTCACGCGCAGCCCGGTGATGCGCACCGTGTGGCGGCGCGCCGACAGCCGCAGTGCGCGGAAGGTGCCCAACTGCGGGCCAACGAGAAACGAGTCCTGGTCCGTCGAGAACATCATGGCTTTGTGTGCACCGAGCAGCAGCCAGCCGCGATTGTAATCGCGATAGCCGCCGCGATCACTCAGCCAGCCGCGCGAATACTCACCATAGACTTCCACAATCGCGCGCCGGTCGCGGCGTTCGAGGCGTGATTGATAGACAAGTTCGATCTGCCGCAGGAACCGCCCGCCAGCAATTTCAATCGGACGCGTGCGGCTGTTGGCCGGGATCGAGGTATAGATCTCCTTGGTTTCGCGCTCGCCGCTGGCATAAACGAGTGTGACCTCCCGCAAATACACTTCGGCGTCGCGCACGCTGAGCACGATGCGGTCAAAGCGGCCAATTTCCGGTCCGATTTCGATCACATCGCGGTCGACGTTGGTGCCCACGGTCTGCGCGCCAAACAACACCCACCCGTTCGGTGCCCGGCCAGGTTCTGCACCCAGTTGCGGGCGCGGGCGTTCCCGCTCCAAACCCAGCAGAGCGATGCGGCCCTGCCCGGGCCGCCAGCTCGGACGCTTGATCACCGTGACGCCGGTTATGGTGCGCCGCTCGCTGTCGATCTGGATCGGCTGTGTTTCTTCGCCGGGGCCAAGGCGATCGTAAATGTTGACCGTTTGCGAAGGCCCGGAATTGAAGCGAACTTCGAGACTTTCCAGGGCCAAGCTATCGTCAATCGAGCGCAAACTGAGCTGAGACACCCGCATGTCGCGGCGCGGAAGCCGGAAGTCGATGCGGTCTGCGCGGCGGTCGTAGGTCTCTTCGTCGAGCACTTGGGCTCGGCCTGCTCCGCCCGGATAATCTGGCCCTGCCCCATAAGGTGGCCGAACGGCCTCTTGCTGTTCTTGGCGCACTTCCTGGCTGCCGTAGACCGACACGACGGTTTGGCCGCGGAAACCCGGCCGGGCTTTATAGGCCAAAACGATATTGCGGATGGCGCGGCTGCCACCGTGCAAGTCCAAGTTGGACGAGCGCCCGCCGGACGGGATGAGTGCATTCACCTGAACCGTTTGCTCGGCACCGCTCCCGAATTGCACCTTCATGGAATAGAGGAAGATGTCGTTTGTGCGCGCTTCAACACGCAGCCGCGTGAAGCTGCCTTCGGAACGGCCCACCCGGATGGTGTCGCGATCGACGTTAAACCCAACGGTTTGTTCACCCAAAAGTATCCAGCGTTCTTCTTTGGCTAAAGCGGGTGCGGCAGCGATAAAGGCAGCTGCAAATGCGAGACAGACAAGATTCAGATGACGCACCAC
>JANNXL010000021.1:0-5517 GCA_031409575.1 Hyphomicrobium sp. | reverse complement strand
CTTTGTAGCGCCACGGCAGCACGCGGCCCTCGCGGTCATACCAATCTAGCAGGGCCGCGACGGTGTCGGGACCCGCCGGCCGCAGCGGAAGTTGCTTTCGCGCCATAGTGAGCACTACCGCTCTCCTTCGCAAATCCTGCGAATCGTTCATAAGATCATAGGCGGAAAGCACCGCATCAGACTATGCAGGCGTTGTGGCACGATGCGACAGCACACAGAAAAGCTGAAATCCGAGCCTGGCCTGCGCCCCCTGGCGCGGGCGGCTTCGCTGCGCACGCGCACCTTGCAACGTGGCGCCATCATCTCAGCCCCGCAATCGTCGGCGTTTCGCGGCCCGGCGTGGCTGGCAGTGAAGGCGGTTGGCAGCTTTGTGCCCAAACTCACGCAGAAGTCCTTTGAGAAATACGGGTTTTCAACAGCAACCCTGCTGACCGACTGGGCGCGAATCGTCGGGGTAGACCTCGCCCGCGACACGAGCCCTGAGCGCTTGAAATGGCCGCGCGGGGCGGCTGGACAATCGACTGGTGAAAGTTATGAGGCTGGCGGTGCCACGCTGGTCATCCGTGTCGATCCCGCCCGCGCGCTCGATATCTCGTACAAAGAGCGCCAGATTATTGAGCGGATAAATAGCTACTTTGGCTATCGTGCCATCTCAGACCTGCGGATGATCCAGGCCCCTGTGACTCTGGTCCCTGTGGCTCAGGCCGCTGTGGCGGCATCCGCATCTCCCACTCCTCGGCAGGCACTGCACGTGCCCTTGGAGCCCGGCAAAGCCACAACGGCAATTGAAGACAGTACCCCGTTGTCGCAAGCCCTTGCGCAGCTCGAAGCGCGCGTGATGGGCCGATCTCAAACTTAATGTTTCGAGCCGCCAAAAACGCCGCAGCCCCCTGCTCGGAGGCGTATTTTGCCTTATTCACGTGGCGATCCCATGCTAGGCGTGCCCCCTTATTGGTGCCATTGAGGGGCCATCGCCGCCGCGAGCAACAGGAGCCGACGCAGTGACTTTCTTTCAAAATGTTATGACGGGATTTGCCGTGAAGCGCAGCGCGCTCGCCGCCGGAATGTTTGCCCTCGCACTGCTGCCAGCCGCAGTCCTTGCAGGTGACGAGCCCGCACGCACGGGCCCAGATGGCGATGTCACAGAGCTCATGAAGGCCAGTGACCTGCCAGATTTCAGCGTCGGTCAGGCAGACGCCAAAGTTACGATCGTTGAATACGCGTCGATGACGTGCCCGCACTGCGCTAAGTTCCACAAAGACGTCTACCCGGGACTCAAATCAAAATACATCGATACTGGCAAGGTTCGCTTTATTTTCCGCGACTTCCCCTTGAACCCGCGAGCGTTCGGTGGCTCAATGCTGGCGCGCTGCCTGGGCGGTGACAAGGGCGTGGCGCTTCTGGAAACACTGTTCGACAAACAGGCCGACTGGGCTTTTGTTGAAGCCAACCCGCAGCAGGCCTTGTTTGATGTTGTCAAGCAAGCTGGCTTTACGCAGGAAACATTCGAAAAGTGCCTCACAGACCAGAAACTTTTTGAACAGTTGACGGCCATGCAGCGGCGCGCCGCCGACGTGCACAAGGTCACTTCAACGCCGACATTTTTTGTCAACGGCAAGCGGATCGTGGGCCCGACACTCGCAGACTTCGACAAGCTGATTGAGCCCATTCTCGGCGTGACGGCTTCTACCCCAGCAGCAACACCTGCGGTAGCGCCCGTTGCACCTGAAGAAAAGAAGTAGGGCGAGCAAAGCAAACATGCGTCATCGGCGGCCCCAGGGTAAATCCGCGCTGAGTGCCGTGACCCTTGGGATTGCGGCGGCGCTGGCGGCGTGTACGGGCGATACGCCACAAATCGGTGCCAGCGCTCAGGCCGGAGCCAGCGGCGTTTCAACCGACCAAGTTGCTACGGGAGCTGCCTTTACCGAGGCCGCCCCCAAGCAGGAGTCATCAGGCTTCAATCCATATTCAGACCCAACCGCGACGGCTCCTGGCGGCCGTGAAGTGATTGAAAATCCGGCTGTGGCCGATGTTATGTTGCCAGGCCCGCTACCTGAAATGGCGCAAGGCAACGCCACCGCGCCCGTCACGATCGTGCAATACGCTTCGCTCACCTGTCCGCACTGCCGGCATTTTCACGAAACAACCTACCCTCAGATGAAGCGCGAATTCATCGACACCGGTAAGGTACGCTACATTCTGCGTGAGTTCCCGATTGGCAAGACGTCGGGCAACGCCACAATCGCACTGCGGTGCGCGGCACCTGAAAAGTACTTTGATCTCTACGGCCGTTTCATGAGCCAGCAAGCGGCCTGGGTCAGCATGGAAGTTCGCCTAGACCCCATATTTGCCGTGGCAAAACAGGTGGGGATGACGCGACCGCAGTTTGACGCCTGCCTGCAGAATCAAGCCATGATTGTCAACCTGAAGCAGATCAAGGAGCGCGGGCGCAAGCTCGGTATCATCGGCACGCCGAATTTCTTCGTGCAAGGCAAGCTCATTAAGAGCGAACTGACCATTGAAGATATTCGCAAAGCCGTGGCAAATCCGGCAGCCGTGGCAACCGCTGCCACACCGGCGCAGTAGCGGCCGTCCGCTGGCTTTCCTGATCAGCTTGGCATGTTCGACCCGAGGAGCATCCTTTAGGGCACAAGACTTGAGGCCAGTGGCATGAAGATAAGCCGCCTGCGTTTGTTGGGCTTCAAATCGTTTGTTGAACCTGCCGATCTGGTGATCGAAGCTGGTCTGACTGGCGTTGTCGGCCCGAACGGCTGCGGCAAATCCAATCTGCTCGAAGCGCTCCGCTGGGTGATGGGTGAGACCTCGCATAAATCGATGCGCGCTGCCGCGATGGATGACGTCATCTTTTCCGGCACCACGGCGCGCCCTCAGCGCAACATGGCCGAAGTGACGTTGTTTCTCGACAACTCGGAGCGCAAGGCGCCGGCCGAGTTCAACGGCAGCGATGAAATCGAAATTACGCGCCGCATCGAGCGCGAGGCGGGCTCGGCTTATCGCATCAACGGCAAAGAGGCCCGCGCCCGCGACATCAAGATTCTGTTCGAAGATGCGGCCACAGGAGCGCGCTCACCGGCCCTTGTGCGCCAGGGTCAGATCGCCGAAGTCGTCAACGCCAAGCCCGAGCAGCGCCGCCGCATTTTGGAAGACGCAGCTGGCATCGCGGGGTTGCACAGCCGCCGGCACGATGCTGAATTGCGCATGCGGGCGGCAGAGACTAACCTAGCCCGTATCAGCGACATTCTTGGCGGACTCACCTCGCAAATTGACAGCCTGAAGCGGCAAGCGCGCCAGGCGCGGCGCTACAAAGAAATGTCCGCCGAGATCCGCCGCTCGGAGGCGCTGCTGGCGCATCTATCGTGGCAAGAGGCGCACGACCTCGTTGCTCAGCACGAAAGCGATTTGACGCAGACGCTGAGCAAAGTAGCAGCCGCAACGGCCGCTGAATCTCAAGCGGTTCTATCAGAGGCTTCCGCCGCGGAAAGCCTTCCTGCGTTGCGCGAAGCAGAAGCTGGTAAAGGTGCCGCACTGGCGCGTCTGCGCATTGAGCATGACAATTTCGAGCGCGAGGCGGCGCGCGCGGCTGAACACGAGCGCGAATTGCGTGAGCGGGCCGAGCAACTCGAAGCCGATCTCATGCGCGAGAATACCTTCGTTGCCGAAGCGAAAGAAATTCTGCAGCGGCTTGAATTGGAAGTTTCCGAGCTGACGGAAGCCGAAAACGGCGCAGAGCTTGCCGAAGAGACTGCGCGCCAGGCGCTCGACGAACTGACGGCCGCGCTCGCCACGGCCGAGGCACGGCTGACAGATTTAACAACGCGCACTGCAGAGACGCGGGCGCGCCGCAAGAGCCTTGCGCAAACGGAGGCTGACCGGCGCGAAGCTGCCGGCAAGGTTCAACGTCAATTGATGACTTTGGCCACTCAAGCAAGAGAGGCCGCAGCCAAAGCTCCTGATGCTCTCAAACTGATTGAAACAACGACGGCTCTCGACACGCTATCAGCGCATTGCACCAAACTCGAAGCCGCCATGCTGGCCGCCGAAACACGCACTCGCGATTTGACCCTCGTTGCAAAAAAGAACCGCGAAGAAGCCGAGCAGGCGCGATTGTCAGCGGGGGCCTTGCGCACGGAACGCGAAACTCTCGCGCGGCTTGTTTTGCCAGATAGCCACGACGGTGTGGCGCCGGTCGCCGACGGCCTTACGGTTTCGGCTGGGTATGAAGCAGCACTGGGTGCCGCCTTTGGCGACGACCTGGAAGCACCGGCTGATGGCGATGCACCGGTGCACTGGCGTTTGGTGGAGCATGCCTCGCACGACGCACAGCTTCCCGTCGATGTTGAGCCGCTGGCGCTGCACGTTGATGCGCCGCAGGAATTGATGCGCAGCCTGCGTCAGACCGGCATAGTGGCAGCGATTGATGGCCCGCGACTGCAGCCTTTGCTCAAACCAGGTCAGAGGCTTGTCTCACGCGATGGCGATCTCTGGCGATGGGACGGTTTTGTAGCTGCAGCAGATGGTGTAACGCCCGCGGCCCAGCGCATTGCTGGTCGAAACCGCCTCAAGGCCATCGCGGAGAAGGAGCGCGCAGCCCAGGAAGCAGCGGGCCGTTGTGCCGAAATTGACGCGAAAACAGCGAACGACCTGGCCGCCTCCGAGGCTGGCGAGCGGGCTGTGCGCCAGCAGTGGCGGGATGCCCAGGCCCAGCTCTTGAGTTCGCGCGAATCTTTGGCCTTTATTGAAAAGGCAGCCCAGGAAACGGAAAGCCGTTTGCTTGCGTTGGCGGAAGCTAAGGCGCTGGCCGATGACGCTTTGCTCGACGCCACAGCCCGGCACTTAGAAGTTGAGACGGCATTGGCACTGATGGACGACGAGGAAGATCTCGAACCTTTGCTGACACAAGCCCAAGTGGACGCCGCCCGCAACCGCAATGCGGTGGGGGAGGCGCGGGCAAAGCTTGGCGCTTTGGAGCGCGAAAGCCAATTGCGCGCCGAACGGGTCAAGACGGCGGAAACGGAGCGTGCACGCTGGAACACGCGCAGTGCCAGTGCCTCGCAGCAAATCGCCAGCCTGACCGAGCGGCATCAGGCGACGCTGCGCGACCTTGAAACCCACGCCGGATTGCCGGCTGAAATTGAGCGCCGCCGGGAAGCTCTACTGACCGAGCTGTCGCTTGCCGAAGACGCACGCCAGCAAGCAGCCGACCATCTCGCCGCCGCTGACACCGCCGCGCGCACGGCCGTCCAAGCACTTCGTGCCGCCCAGATTGCGGTTGCTGCCGAGCGCGAATCCAGTGCGCGCCACGAGACAAAACTGGAGTCTGCTCGTACGCGCCGCCAGGAAGAGGCGCGGCGCATCCGCGAGACATTTGAAGTCGCTCCCGAGCACTGTTTAAAACTGGCTGAGTGCAGCCCGGGGCAGGCCATGCCGCTCTTGGCTGATGCAGACCGTGCGCTGCAGAAATTGAAGGGTGATCGCGAGCGGCTGGGCGGCGTGAAC
>JANNXL010000020.1:0-8009 GCA_031409575.1 Hyphomicrobium sp. | reverse complement strand
TCCTGGGCCTTGCCGGCATGCCGCGCCGCTACGCCGACTATCCCGATGCCTTCGCATTCTGGAACCAGGTGTCTTCGTACGGTTCGTATATGACGGCGTTTGGAACGCTGGTGTTCTTCTTCGGATTGCTGCTCGCCTTCGTCCGCAAGGAAAAGGCCGCAAACAATCCGTGGGGAGTTGGTGCCACGACACTGGAATGGACGCTGCCCTCACCGCCAAACTTCCATTCTTACGAAGTTCTGCCGCGCATCTCGGCCTCTTCGAGCCATTGAGCGCTGGCATTTCGTAAGGCAAACCAAGCGAACGCAGCGGGCGGGCCTATTGGGTCTGCCCGCTGCGGTACTCACGAAGCGAAGAATAATTAGACCGGCTGAGTGAGCGGCCGGATACTTGGCGGGCTGCTTTGAGGCTGCCGCAATGAGACCGCCGCAAAGGGTGACCGCAGATGTCGACAACCAGCGTGCCCAGTGACTTAGACACCGCTTTGCCCTCGTTCCGGTCGGCTGTGAGCGACTTCCTCGCGCTGATGAAGCCACGGGTGATGACACTCGTGATCTTGACGGCGCTGACCGGGCTCGTGGCGGCGCCGGGCACCATTCACCCTTTTATTGGCGTCATCGCCATTCTCGCCATTTCGGTTGGGGCTGGCGCATCTGGCGCGCTCAACATGTGGTACGATGCCGATATTGACGAGCAGATGGCACGCACCGCCGCGCGCCCCATTCCACGAGGCAGCGTCACACCTGACGAAGCCCTGCAATTCGGCACCATCCTCTCCGTGATGTCGGTGCTCACCCTAGGCGTCATCGTCAATTGGGTGGCCGGTGCGCTGCTTGCCATGACGATCGCCTATTATGTGTTTTTTTACACGATGTGGCTGAAGCGCAAGACGCCACACAACATCGTCATTGGTGGTGCGGCTGGCGCCTTCCCGCCGATGATTGGCTGGGCCGCCGTAACCGGCACCGTGACGATCGAAGGCGTCGTGATGTTCCTCATCATCTTCATGTGGACGCCGCCGCACTTTTGGGCTCTCGCCCTGCTGCGCACCAAGGACTATGAGCGCGTAGGCGTTCCGATGCTGCCCGTCGTGGCCGGCCCGCACGCGACCCGCGTTCAAATCATGATCTATTCGGTGATCTTGGCTCCCTTGGCCGTGCTGCCCTCCTTCATCGGTCTGGGCGGCGTGACCTACGGCATCGTCTCAACGGTGCTGAGCGCGATGTTTGTTTACCTTGCTTGGAACGTGTGGCGGACCACAGAGGGCGCAGAGGCCGATACGGCCTGCCGCCGGCTCTTCGGCTTCTCCATCCTTTATCTCTATCTTCTGTTTGCCGTATTGCTTGGCGAACAAGTGGTTGCAAAGTTTATGGCCTGATCGCAAATCATGACAGCGCGCGCAGACCAATTGATCGCAGGACAGCCGCAGATGGACAACATCACACCGCCCGTACTTTCCCCCGCCGACGCAAAGCGCCAAAAGATGCGCTCCATTGCCATAGGCGTCGCGCTTGGATTGCTGGCGATCATATTTTATGCCGCCACCATCGTGCAGTTCGGCGCGGTCGTGGCACGAGGACCAGCTTGAGTACATACACCCGTTACAGCCCGCTCAGAGCAGGCAGTTGAGATAAGGACTTAGCATTTCAGTGGCAGAGCCGCACACCATCGCCAAGGCACACCAACCGGCCAATCCAGCCCGCCATGGAGCTGTTGCAGCGGTATGCGTGGCCATGGTGCTCAGCATGGGTGCGTTGTCGTTTGCTGCGGTGCCGCTTTATAAAATGTTCTGCCAGGTGACGGGGTTTGGCGGCACGACACAGCGGGTGGAAAAGCCGTCCGACGGCGTGATCGACCGCATGATTACAGTGCGGTTTGATGCCAACGTATCGCCGTCTCTGCCGTGGAAGTTCGAGCCGGTGCAACGCACCGTGCAAGCCAAGATCGGTGAGAATGTGCTGGCGTTCTATACCGCGACCAACACCTCGGATCGCGTCATCAAGGGCACTGCGGCCTTTAACGTGTCGCCCGATCCGGCGGGAAAGCACTTCAACAAGATCGAATGCTTCTGCTTCAAAGAGCAGACGCTTCAACCTGGCGAAACGGTTGAGATGCCGTTGTCGTTCTATGTTGACCCCAAACTGGTGGCCGACAGGGACGCAAGCTGGGTGCAAGAAATTACCCTGTCCTACACCTTCTATCCAAGCGCGGAGCCAGGTCAGGGCAGTTGATACGATACCGGCTTGGGCCCGCATGTTGCGGCCGCTGCCGGAGAGAAATTGGTTTTGAACTGTGGCAGACGGGCATGAGTCCCTGGAACCCGCAGTGCAAAACTTGAGACTTAAACGACGGGGAAGACGGAGACGGCACATGGCTTCAACTCACGCGAAAGAACACGACTACCATCTTGTAGATCCCAGTCCGTGGCCCTTTGTGGCCTCGGTCGCAGCTCTGATCGTTGCGTTCGGAGCGATCATCTGGATGCGTTCTGGCGGTGAAGGGGCAACGGGACTTTTCGGCATGAAGGGACCTGCCGTTTTTCTCGGCGGTTTCGCGGCGTTGACGGCCACTGCCTTCATGTGGTGGCGCGATGTCATCAAGGAAGGCCAGAAAGGCGATCACACGCCCGTTGTGCAGCTTCACCTGCGCTACGGCATGATCCTGTTCATTGCTTCTGAAGTGATGTTCTTCGTCGCTTGGTTCTGGGCCTACTTCGATCACGCGTTCTATCCCGGTGACGTTCACACGCTCATGAACTCAACCGCGCAAGTCGGCATGACCGCACGCAACGAATTGTTCGGTGGCGTCTGGCCGCCTGCTCACGTGGCTGAAACCGCTGCTGCTTTGCCGACAGGCGTACCGGTCCCCGGAAAATTCGAGGGCACGTTCAATCCCTGGCAGCTACCGCTCGTCAACACGCTCATCCTTTTGCTTTCGGGCTGCACCGTGACCTGGGCTCACCACGCACTGCTGCATAACCAGCGCAAACAGCTGGTGATCGGCCTCGTTGCGACCGTCATCCTGGGCGGGCTCTTCACTGTGCTGCAGGCCGTCGAATACGCGGAAGCCCCATTCTCGTATGGTGGCCACTCCTACGGCTCGACCTTCTTCATGGCGACTGGGTTCCACGGCGCACACGTGATCATTGGAACGCTGTTCCTTCTCGTTTGCCTGTTGCGCGCCCTGAAGGGTCACTTCACGCCTGAAGCACATTTTGGGTTTGAAGCGGCTGCCTGGTATTGGCACTTCGTGGACGTCGTCTGGCTGTTCCTGTTTGCCTGCATCTACGTCTGGGGTTCGCACTTCGGTGCCGATGCCGCAGCTCATGGTGCAGCGGCGGCCGGTGCGGCAGGGGCTGCTGCCGGAGCGGCTGGACACTGAGGTCCGGCGGTTTCAACGCGCTAAGACCGCTAATGAGCAAGGGCTGGCCGCAAGGCTGGCCCTTTGCCTTTTTAGGTTCTTTGCCCGTGGCGCCGCGCAGCCTTGAGAACCGTTTCCCCTTCAGGCATGGTCCGCCCATGACAAGCAAAACCGATGTGTCTCCTCTGACTGCGGCACTCGCCGGCCGGTGCCCGCGCTGCGGCAAAGGCCAGCTGTTCAAAAACGTGCTCGAACTGCGCCCTGCGTGCGAGGTGTGCGGGTTCGATAACGAGGCGATCAACGTCGGGGATGGTGCGGCGGCATTCGCGATTTTAATCCTCGGCGTGGTGATGATCGGCGGCGCGCTGTTCGTCGAATTCACGTTCCTGCCGCCGTGGTGGGTGCACGTGGTGTTGTGGGGCCTGCTGACCCCGTTGCTTGCACTCGGGCTGCTGCGGCTGTTGAAGGCTTTGCTCATCGCGCAAACTTACACGCACAAAGCGGCCGAAGGCCGCGTTGATGGGGACTAAGGCATTCATGCTGCAAAGACTGCGCGAGGCGCGTTTGCTCGGCCCGGCTCTCATGACATCTCTTGGCTTTGCCATTTTGATGAGCCTTGGGGCTTGGCAGATGCAGCGCAAAGCCTGGAAGGAGGGTTTGATCGCGGCTATCAACGAACGGACGAAGGCCGAGCCTATCGATCTCCTCGGTGCTTACTCAGCGACGCGCGACCCGAAAGATGATGCGATCGGCCTTGAATATTTGCGTGTCAAAATGCGCGGCCGGTTTCTGCATGACAAGGAGCGGTATTTCTACGCCCCCGACCCAGAACTGGGACCGGGCTTCAATGTTTATACGCCGCTGGAACTGAGTGGCGGCACCGCCGTCGTGTTCGTCAATCGCGGCTACGTGCCAGAAACCAAAAAAGACCCCGCGACACGGCCCAGCGGTCAGCCAACGGGAGTCGTCGACGTGGTGGGATTGGTGCGCGAACCAGGCCACCCAGGCCGCTTCACCCCCGACAACGACGCCAAGAACAATCTTTGGTATTGGCGCGATATCACAGCGCTAACCGCTTCCGCATTCCCCGAGGGGAAATCCGCAGTCATCCCGCTCATCATCGATCAGGAGACACAAGCGAACGCAGACGATGGCCCGAAGGGCGGCGCGACGATTGTCACACTGACCAATCGTCACCTCGAATATGCCATGACGTGGTACGGGCTCGCGATGACGCTGGCCACCATCTTTGCCGTCTATGCGCGCGGCCGTTTGAAGGTGCAAAAGGTCTAAGAAGGCGGCGTGGCGCGCCCCTATCCCCAAACCGTCAACAGCGTTGCATCTCACACTGGCTTTAAGGCCGCTCTTTCCCGTTCAACTGACAGCAAAACCGCACTAGGGTGACGCTCGAAATTCGATCCATCGGCGGCGCAACGCCACGCCGCGCATCAGGACCTAAAAGCGACCGTGAAATACATTTCGACCAGGGGCCAAGCACCAGCGATCGGGTTCAGCGATGCCGTGCTTGCGGGCCTTGCGCGCGACGGAGGGCTTTATCTGCCAGAGACCTATCCGCAGCTGCCGCGCGAGGCAATCGCAGCGTTCGCCGGCAAATCGTTTGCCGAAGTCGCGGTAGACGTGATCCACCCTTTTACAGGCGGCAGTATCGCGCGCGATGAGCTGCATGCGCTCGCCCAGGACGCCTACAAGTGCTTCGGCCACGCGGCCACAACGCCGCTTGTCCAAATCGCACCAGACACTTTCGTGCTGGAGTTGTTCCATGGCCCGACGCTCGCGTTCAAGGACGTCGCCATGCAGCTCATCGCCCGGCTCATGGATCACATTCTGGCGCAATCAAACCGGCGTGCCACGATCGTAGGTGCTACTTCCGGTGATACAGGTGGCGCCGCCATAGAAGCCTTCCGCGGATCAAAGCGCGTCGATGTCGTGATCCTATTCCCGAATGGCCGCGTGTCGGACGTGCAGCGCCGCATGATGACCACACCCACCGAGCACAATGTGCACTCGGTCTCGATTGACGGCACCTTCGATGATTGCCAAGCCCTCGTGAAAGCCATGTTCAACGATCATGCGTTCCGCGACCGCGTCCAGCTGTCCGGCGTCAACTCGATCAACTGGGCGCGTATCGTGGCGCAGGTAACGTACTACTTCGTTGCGGCCAGCGCGCTCGGGTCGCCCCATCGCCCCGTCACATTCGCAGTCCCCACCGGTAACTTTGGTGACATTTTCGCGGGCTATGTTGCAAAGCGCATGGGGCTGCCAGTCGCCTCGTTGCTCATTGCATCCAACGAAAACGATATTCTGCCGCGCACGGTGGCGAGCGGCATTTATGAAATGAAGGGCGTGCATGCCACATCCTCGCCGTCGATGGACATCCAAATCTCATCGAATTTCGAACGCTACCTGTTTGAGGCGTCAAATCGTGACGCAGCGCTCATTCGCGCACAAATGGGCTCGCTTGCCCAATCGGGCCGTTTCGAAGTGGGAGCGGCGTGTTCAAACATGCGTGCCGATTTCACTGCAGCGGCTGCGACGGAAAGTGAGGTCGCGACTGCCATTCGCGCCGTTCAGGCCAACGCCGGCTATCTGATGGACCCGCATACCGCGTGCGCCTATGTGGCCCTGCAAAAAACGCAGAAGGCCGGCTCTGGCCCGCATGTCATTCTGGCAACCGCGCATCCGGCCAAGTTCCCCGATGCCATGCAAGACATCACGGGGGCGCGCCCCGCGCTGCCGCAGCGGTTATCCAGACTAATGACCGATCCGGAGCGCTTTGCTGTTTTGAAAAATGATTTGGCCAGCGTGCAAAACCACGTGGCACACATTGCACAAGCGCACGGTGGACAACTCGCATGACCCCAAACATCACGGTGCTTTCAAACGGCTTGCGGATTGTGACGCAGAACATGCCGCATCTGGAAACCTCATCGCTGGGCGTGTGGGTGGGTGTGGGGTCGCGACATGAAACCGAGGCCCAACATGGCCTGTCCCACCTCTTGGAGCATATGGCCTTTAAGGGGACACAGCAGCGTTCGGCGCAAGACATCGCCGAGGAAATCGAAGCCGTCGGTGGCGATCTCAACGCCGCAACAAGCGTCGAAACCACGGCCTACTATGCGCGCGTGCTCAAGGGCGACGAAGGCATGGCGCTCGGCATTCTGGCCGACATTCTCCAGAACTCATCGTTCGCCAGCGCCGAGCTGGAGCGCGAGCGGGAAGTGATTCTCCAGGAAATCGCAGCCATCGACGACAGTCCGGATGACCTGGTTTACGATCTGGTCCATGACGCCGCATATCCGGGACAAGCCGCCGGGCGGCCGATCATCGGGACGCCCAAGAGCGTCAAAGGCTTATCGGCCAGCGATTTACGGCTTTTTTTGGCGACACACTATCACCCGGAAAACATGGTTATTGCCGGGGCTGGAGCCGTCCGGCACGAGCCGTTTGTGCGCCACGTTGAGGCCCTATTCGGCGGGCTTTCTAAGGGCCAATCTGGGATCGACGCGCCAGCCAGCTACACGGGCGGGATCCGCTCCAGCGCCAAGCCCTTTGAGCAGAGCCACTTGATGCTTGGTTTTGAGGGTCCGTCGTACACACAGGACACATACATAGCCGCGCAGGTGCTCTCGGGATTGCTGGGCGGGGGAATGTCATCCCGGCTGTTTCAAGAGGTCCGAGAAAAGCGCGGACTTTGCTATTCGATCTATTCGTCGGCGTGGGGAATGAGGGATACGGGGATGTTCGCAGTGCACGCTGCAACGGGCGCCGGCATGATGGATGGCCTGATCGACGTGGTGCGCGCAGAACTCGCCCGCGTCGCAGCCGATGGCGTGACCGCTCCTGAAATTGTCCGCTCCAAAGCTCAGCTCAAAGCCGGGCTGCTCATGAGCCTCGAATCGTCATCATCGGTTGCCGAGCAAATGGCGCGCCAGTTACTCGTGCACGGACGCACACTTTCCAGCGATGAGCTTGTCGCCAAGGTAGACGGCGTGACCGGCGATCAGCTGCGCACGATTGCAGCGACACTGGTCACCTCCAGGCCTTCCGTTGCGGTCGCAGGCGCAGGCCGGCGTTCGCGTGAATTTGCCGAGCGCGCCGGGCGCTCTCAAACCCACTAGCGCGGAGCACATACGCCCACGAATGGTCTTCCTGAGAACAGCGCCCGCATTTGAAACAGCCAAGCCCCTGGAACGGCACGGGCTGGTTCTGCGCGCGCCTCAGCTGCAGGATTACCCGGCCTGGGCGGAACTGCGTGCGCTGAGCCGCGAACATCTCATTCCTTGGGAACCCGTATGGCCGCGAGATGATTTGACGAGGCTCGCCTATCGCCGCCGGTTGCGCCACTATTCGCGCGAAGCCCGCGATGACCACGGCTATGCGTTTTTCATTTTTGAGGCCGGCACCAGCCGCCTCACAGGCGGCGTGACGTTGTCGAACGTGCGGCGCGGCGTCACGCAATCGGCCACGCTTGGATATTGGATGGGCGCGCCCTTTGCCCGTCGCGGGGCGATGACGAATGCGGTGTCCTGTCTCATTCCGTTTGTATTTGAGGAACTGCGCCTTCACCGTTTGGAAGCAGCGACACAGCCAACGAACACAGCGTCAATCCGCGTATTGGAAAAGAACGG
>JANNXL010000019.1:0-8247 GCA_031409575.1 Hyphomicrobium sp. | reverse complement strand
TGGAAGGGCACCTACACCGTCAAGTCAGGCGACGTCCTGTACACAATTGCGCGCCAAAACAAGATTAAGCTCGAAGATCTGCAGCGCTACAACGGCATCACCGATGTGCGCAAAGTGAAGCCGGGCATGGTTCTGCATATGCCAGGCACTGACACCACCGTTGCCAGCGCTGGCACGTCTGCCGCTGTATCGGTGTCGCCACCCGCAGAGGCAGTGCAAGACGCCGTTGCGGCTTCATCGCCGTCGAGCACCGCGCCAGCTGCGGTTCCGAAAGTCTTGAACGCGGCACCTACATCGGTTGCAACCGAGCGTGTGGCTCTGGCCCCAACTGGCACGGCGAATGACGCTTCGACGGCTGCGAGCGCTGGAACGCCGGGTTCGGGTTCCGTTGCCGCCAACGGCAAACTGCGCTGGCCCGTGCAAGGCAAGATCATTTCGAACTTCGGCCAGCGCGCTGACGGCACCCACAACGATGGCGTCAATCTCGCCGTGCCGATGGGTACCGACATCCACGCCGCCGAAGAAGGCACGGTTGCCTACGCCGGCAGCGAGTTGAAGGGGTATGGCAACCTCATTCTGCTGCGCCACGACAACGGCTGGGTGACAGCCTATGCCCACAGCGAGGAACTGATGGTAAAGCGCGGCGATCGCGTCAGGCGCGGGCAGGTGATTGCCAAGGCCGGAAAGTCAGGCCTCGTGGATCAGCCGCAAGTGCATTTCGAAGTGCGCCAAGGCCAGAAGCCAGTTGATCCTGCGCCGTTCATGGAAAAGATTTGAGCCTTCCCGTCATGCTCGCGGCTTGAGTGCGTCAGCGCGAAGGTCGCGGGCATCCAGCGTAAGAGCCGTCGAAGACACAAAAGCTTTTGGGCCTCCGGCCATTTGTGCGCTGGATCCCCAAACACGCTCGCCGATGCTCGCGAGTTTGAGGATGACGGAACTTTGGTCTGTAGGCCGTACCTTGTTCTTAGCGTTCTTCCAACTTCGTCCCTAGCCGCCCCGCCAAATCCTGAATGAACTGCCATGCCACGCGGCCGGAGCGCGCCCCGCGCGTGATACTCCATTCCAGCGCTTGGCTGCGCAATTCGCCGTCATCGAGCTTGAGCGCATAGTGACTTGCGTAGGAGCGCACCATGTCGAGATACTCATCTTGCGAGCAGTTGTGAAACCCGAGCCACAGCCCGAACCGGTCCGACAGCGAAACTTTTTCTTCCACGGCCTCGGACGGGTTGATCGCCGTTGAGCGTTCGTTCTCCATCATGTCGCGCGGCATCAGGTGACGGCGGTTCGACGTCGCATAAAACAATACGTTTTCCGGACGGCCCTCGATGCCGCCTTCGAGAACCGCTTTCAGAGACTTGTAACTGGTGTCGTCTTTGTCGAACGAGAGGTCATCGCAAAACACGATGAAGCGTTCAGAGGCGGCTGCCTTGAGATGTGCAAGGCAGGTTGGCAGCGAGGCAATATCTTCGCGGTGGATCTCGATCAGCTTGAGCCCTGGCGTCTCTGCGTGCACCGCTTTGACAAGGCTCGATTTGCCCATCCCGCGCGCGCCCCATAGAAGTGCGTTGTTGGCGGGCAGGCCGCTCGCGAAGCGCCGCGTGTTGTCGAGCAGCTGCCCGGCCGCCCCCTCAATACCCTTGAGCAAGCCCAACGCCACCCGGCTGACGTGGGCAACCGCGATGAAGCCTTCAGGAGCGGTTTGCCAGACAAAAGCCTCCGCAGAATTGAAATCGGCGGCTTCAGGCGCGGCAGGTGCCAGCCGCTCCAGGGCGCCTGCAATGCGGTTTGCCAATTGAACTAGTCGTTTTGTGCGCGCCATGCTGGTTCCGGTTGTGATTGCCGATCGGAGCGCCATATATGCCTCAAACCGCATTTGCTAGCCGTAAACGGCCGAAAATGGGTTGATAGAGGGCCGTGCTCTTTGGGTTGCAAAGACGGGGCCTGCCACTATAGTCGCGGCGCATTCGACCAGGGCGCGCCTGCGGGAGACAGCCCGGCCAGCACGGCCGTCAGCGCGTCGAGCCACGCGCTCACAAAAGCCAGAGGATCTTGAAAACGCATGTTTATTTCACCGGCCTATGCCCAATCGGGTGCGCCTGGAGCCGACCTGAGCTTCATGTTCGTGATGCTGGCCTTTATGGCGATTTTCTATTTTCTGGTGCTCCGGCCACAGCAAAACCGGGCCAACGACCACAAGGAGATGGTCAATAAGGTGCGCCGTGGTGACACGGTTGTGACGGCTGGCGGCTTCGTTGGCAAGGTGGCGCGCGTGCAGGATAATTCCGATGAAGTCGAGGTCGAGTTGTCCGATACGCTAAAGGTGCGGGTTTTGAAATCCACCTTGATGGATGTGCGCTCCAAGGGTGAACCCGTGAAGGACGCGGCCAACTCCAACACGGCCCGCTAACTCCGGCGACGCATACCCCCCGGCCGCGGTGGCCAATGCCCCGCTGCCCAACGCTTCGAACAATTCAGATAGGCCTCGACCCCATGTTGCACTTCGATCGCTGGAAGATCATTTCGATCATCGGCACTTGTCTCTTGGGGCTGTTGATTGCCTTGCCAAACTTCTTCTCCAAAGAGCAGGTTGCCGGCTGGCCGGATTACTTCCCGAAAAAGCAAATGCCGCTTGGGCTCGACTTGCAGGGTGGCGCGCATTTGCTGGTGGGAATGGATACGGCCGAACTGAAAAAAGATTGGCTGCTGACACTCAAGGACGATGCACGCAAGTCGTTGCGTGACGCCAAGATCGGCTTCTCCGCTGTCGGTGTTCAGGGTGATGCCGCTCAGGTTCGTCTGGTTAAACCTGAAGACAGCGACAAGGCACTCGTTGAACTCAAGAAGCTTGTTCAGCCCGTCGGCAACGCGATTCTCGGGTCCAGCGGGTTCAACATTGAACTGACGCAAGGCGCAGAGCCCGGCGTGTTTCTGTTAAAGCCAACCGATCAAGGTATTCAGGAGCGCGTCCAGGGTGCGCTCGGAGCGTCGATTGAAACCATCAACCGCCGCATCAATGCGTTGGGAACATCTGAATCAACCGTTGTCCAGCAGGGCCGCGACCGTATTCTCATTCAGTATCCAGGTTTGACAGATACAGAAAAACTGAAAAAGCAGCTCGATCCCGCCAAGCTGTCGTTCCATGAAGTCAACCCCAACATGTCGGTAGCAGAGGCCAAAGAAGGCCGTGTTCCGCTTGGCTATCAAATTCTTCCAAGTCTCGAAAAAGATGACGATCCCAGCGGCGCCCGCGAGTACCTCGTGGGTGAATCGGCCATCGTTGCTGGCGAGGACCTGGTGGACGCTCAACCCGCTTTCGATTCGCAAACAAATGCTCCCATTATTTCGTTCCGTTTCAATCAAGCTGGCGCACGCAAGTTCGGTGATTTCACACGCGGACATGTGGGCGATCCATTCGCCGCTGTGCTTGATAAGCACGTGGTCACGGCGCCGCGCATCATGGGGCCCATTCTTGACGGGTCGGGCCAGATCTCAGGAAACTTCACGGTTGAGAGCGCAAATGATCTCGCCGTTAAGCTGCGCTCTGGTGCCATCCCGGCCAAGCTGACGATCGTTGAAGAGCGCACGGTTGGTCCGTCGCTGGGCGCTGACAGTATTGCGTCAGGAAAGACGGCGGGTCTTGTGGGCCTCGCGGCAACGGCCATTTTGACGGTGCTCGCCTACGGCACGTTCGGCGTTTACGCCGTGATCGGCCTCTTGGTGCACGGCATCATGGTGGCAGCCCTCATGACCTTGGTCGGCACGACCCTGACACTGCCCGGTATTGCGGGCTTCGTGCTCACCATTGCCATGGCCGTTGATGCCAACGTGCTCATCTACGAACGCATCCGCGAAGAATTGCGCTCCGGCAAGTCGCCAATTGCGGCCATTGACGCAGGCTTCAACCGCGCCTTTGTGACCATCGTCGACAGCCAGCTGACCACACTTGCCGCTGCCATCATCATGTTCTGGCTTGGCTCGGGACCGATCCGCGGCTTCGCCGTCACGCTGACACTCGGCATTCTCACGTCGGTGTTCGCCGCCGTCACCATCACGCGCTTGCTCGTATCGCTGTGGCTGAAAGATGCCAAGCCGCGCTCGCGCACGCTTAACGTACCAGTCTAAAGTCTGATCGCACCGCGATCCAACGAAGGTATCGACGCACATGTTTCTGGTCCCCGACTTCAAGGGCATCGATTTTTTCCCGCACAACACTCGGCTGCCGTTCATGCGCTTCAAAACGCTGTGCTTTGGCCTGTCGTTGCTGTTCATGGCGCTCTCGCTTGGAATCATCGCTACGAAGGGCTTCAACTATGGTGTCGACTTCAAGGGCGGCTCACTCATCGAAGTGAAGGCCAAATCTGGGACAGCCGACATCACCGCGATGCGCCAAAAGTTGAGCGGGCTCGGCCTTGGCGAAGTTCAAATTCAAAGTTTTGGCACGCCCGCCGACGCATTGATCCGTGTTGAGCAGCAGTCCGGCGGCGATGAAGAACAGCAGGCGGCCATGAAAAAGGTCGTGGAGACACTGGGTGCAGATTTCGAACAGCGCCGCATCGAAGTCGTGGGCCCCGCCGTTTCAAGTGAACTGCGCCGCACGGGCCTGATCGCCGTGCTCGCGTCAATCCTCGCGATCATCGCTTACGTGTGGTTCCGCTTCGAATGGCAGTTTGCATTTGGCGTCGTGGTGGCGCTTGCCCACGACGTGCTGGTGACGGCCGGCGTGTTCTCGCTATTCAACTTGGAATTCGATTTGTCGACGGTGGCAGCTCTCCTCACCATCCTCGGTTACTCGGTGAACGACTCCGTCGTCGTCGCCGACCGTATTCGTGAGAACCTGCGCAAGTACAAGAAAATGGAACTCACTGAGCTGCTCAATCTGTCGATCAACGAGACGCTGTCGCGCACGATCCTGACAGGTGTAACCACCATCGCCGTGCTACTGGCGCTTTATTTCCTCGGCGGTGCGGTGATCCGTAACTTCACGTTCGCGATGCTATTTGGCGTTTTGATCGGAACCTACTCGTCGATCTTTATCGCCGCGCCCATTCTCGATTTCCTTGGCATCAAGCGCGATTGGAGCGAAGCTGGGACTAAGCCCAATCCGGGTGGCGTGAAGGCGTGATGTTGGGCGGCTGGAGAATGCTAGTTTATGGGCCAGTTGCGCAGGTTGGGTTTGGCCGATAGGCCGTAACCCAACAATTTGTTCCGGGCGCGAAGGTGTTGGGTTGCGGCGCCACTGCGCCTAACTCAACCTACAAGCCGCTGTTGTGATCGGCATCCCTATGGTTTCTCCGGAGGCGAGGTTCCCACAACAGGCCGCCATTGAAGCCTATGGAAATGGCGGATTCCGCTTTGCTGGCATGAGCCATCGCGGTTCGCTGCTCTGCCTGCCGTCCGGACTTTACGAGTGGGAGGCAGCCGACGTTGCTTTAACGGGTCCGGAACACTTCAGTCGCGTCTTTGCCGAAAACCGCCGTATTGGATTTTTGCTGTTCGGCGTTGGCCGCACAGTAGCCTTTCCTTCGCCCCTCGTGCGCCAAGCGTTTGCTAATGCCTCAATCGGACTTGAGATCATGGATACGGGTGCCGCCGCACGCACTTACAATGTTCTACTTGCCGAGGGCCGGCCGGTTGCTGCCGCGTTGATTGCGGTGGAGTGAGGCGATGGCGTCTCAACCAGACACGGCGAGCAACTGGACTTTCATTCGTGACGCGGCCCGGCAGCGTGAATCCGATCGCTATATCTCAGCGTTGCTCGCACCAAGCGCTGCGCGCGATGACCTCATTACGCTCGCAGCCTACTTGGGCGAAGTGCGGCGTATTCCGTTGACGGTGAGTGAAGCAGCGCTCGGGGAGATCCGGCTGCAATGGTGGCGCGATGCGCTCGAAGCCGGTGCTCAGGGCGGACTAACAGGCAACCCCATTGCCGACGAAATGGTCCGTGTCATAGCCCGCCGTGAATTGCCGCACGGCCTCGTGCTGGCTCCGCTTGAGGCAGCAAGCGCGGAGCTTTCTGGTGAGTCGTTCGAAGACGAGGCGCAGTGGACAGCTTATCTCGATCGCGCAGAAGGCGCAGCGATGTGGCTGAGCGCGATGTGTCTCGGTGTCGCGAGCGATGCTCTACACCATCCAGTCCTTGTCTCAGGCGGACGGGCCTATGCCGCTTGCCGTCTCGCGCTTCGGTTGCCTGAACTGGCGGTGCGCGGCCGCTGGCCGGTTCCCGTGACCATCAAAGCGCTGGGCGATCCAGTCCTTAGCCTCGAACACAATGCGCAAGGGACGCTCCGCAAGGCGGGAGATCAATTGAGCGCACTCGCGCTTCAAAATCTTGGCGCCGCAAGATCGGTTTTGCGCGATGCCCCACGTGGAATTTCAGCGGCTCTGTTACCCTTGGCTTTGGTCCCAGCTTACGCCAAAGCGCTCTCGCGCCCCAGCCGGGATTGCCTGCGCGAACCGGCCCAAATTGCGCCCATGACCCGGATTTTAAGGCTTTGGTGGGCATCAAAAACGGGCCGCATATAGCCTCACTCGCATTTGCCCAAATCAGCGCTATATTGAGTGTGTGCACCCCGGCCTTGAACCGGGATCTGCAACGCGAGGATCTAGGACCCATGAACGACGCAACGCCCATCACCAAAGCCCGCCCCCGGCCCAGTGTCATGACGCTAACAGACGCCGCACGCGCGCGCGTCGAAGCACTCATGAGTGCCAAGGGTCCAGACATCGCTGGGCTCAAGGTCGGCGTGAAAAAGGGCGGCTGTGCGGGCATGGAATACACCATGAGTCTCGTCGACAAGGTGGAGCGCTTTGACGAGGTGGTGGAAGCAGGCCGCGCACGCGTCATCATCGACCCCTCGGCCGTGCTGTATCTGATTGGAACAGAAATGGATTTCAAGACCGACAAGCTGTCGGCGCAGTTCGTGTTCAACAATCCGAACCAGAAGAGCGCCAGCGGCTGCGGCGAGAGCGTCAACCTTGTTGCCGCCACGCCTGCTAAATTCGACGGCTCAGACGCTTGAGGGAAGCGACCGGCCGCCTCAGCGCGCTCTCACTCAGCCGCCGTGCGCCGAACCTGCCGTGTGCCGGACGTGGCCAAACACGCAATGGCCGACGACCACAGCTGGGCCGCCGCATCGGCTTCGCGCTTTTTGACTGCGAACGCCTGGATCCATTCCCACACGAGATGCGGGTTGGCTTCCGACAACGCGTCGATATCGGCGAGCGATTTGCTCAAGACCGTACTGGCGAGACGCGCGAGTTGCATCTCTTCAATGGGGTCGGCCCCAATCGAAGATGTGGTGCAACCGTGGGCTCTCGAATGTAACGCTGTACGCGGGTCGTGGGTGGGCGACGTGCTGTCCATGACGCAGTCCTCCTCATCAGACGCCTGAAGCTAGCGCGCGGACTAATGCTCGCGTTTGCTGCAACGCAGGCTTATCCACAGCGAAGTGCTGCGTTATCCTCTGCAGAATGTTGTGCACTGCCGTTGGAAACCCATTGAGTCGAGTCGTGAGGTGCCATGACTGCAAGCGCATCGTACATCGAATGGCTGATTGAAATTCTATCACCAATCGGTCACGTCGCAGTGAAGCGGATGTTCGGCGGTGCCGGCGTCTATTGCGATGGCGTCATGTTCGCGATCATCGCTGATGATCAGCTGTATTTGAAAACCGATGAAGCCGGGCAGGCTGCCTTTGCTGCCGGGGGCAGCGGCCCTTTCACCTATGACACCAAGAATGGTCCTGGTCAGCTTAAGAGCTATTGGAAGGCGCCCGAGCACTTAGCTGACGACAGCGACGCAATGATCGGCTGGGCACGCCGGGCCGTTGCCATTGCGCGCTCAGCGTTCGCATCCAAGTCAGCACCGCAACGGACAACAAAAAAGCGCGGATCAATGCCCCGCGCTTAGTTGCAATTCGTCTTGGCCGGCATGGTCAATCGCTGGCCGATTTCACAGGCCGCGAAGATCGCCGCATGAAGGCTGGGACGTCACCCGCGAACGCGGCCGATGCAGAAACAGAGCCCGCTGCGGGAGCCTTTGCAGCCGGATGTGCTCTCGATGCCGTCGCGCTGCGTGGAGCCGCATCACTTTGCTGCGCAGGCCGCTCGTGCCGCGGCTTCTGAGGCGGCCTCTGGTCTTGCGCCGGGCGCTGCTGCTCAGACGTTGATCGCTGTTGCTGAGGCGCGGGGCGGTCGCGGCGCTGTTCAGACCGGGTGTCAGCACGGCCTTCGCCTCGGTTGTCGCTG
>JANNXL010000018.1:0-2931 GCA_031409575.1 Hyphomicrobium sp. | reverse complement strand
CTTGCGGAACGAACTGAGATTGTACTTCTCATTCGGCGAGTGGATGCGGTCGTCGTCGAGGCCGAAGCCGACCATCAGCGCGTCCATGCCGAGATCGCGTTTGAACGACAGTACGATCGGAATCGAACCACCGACTGGTAGCAGCGGCGCCGGCCTGCCCCATTCGTCTTCCAGCGCCTGTGCGGCCTTGGTGAGGAACGGCAGGCTCTCGTCGACCAGCACAGCCTCGCTGCCCTCGCGTTTGCCGATATACTCGACCTTGCAATCATCAGGCAGACGCGCCTCGACAAACGCTTTGATCCCGTCGATCACGGCCCTCGGATCCTGGCCCGGAACGACACGGCAGGTGATTTTCACCGACGCCTTGGCCGGAATGACCGTCTTGGTGCCGATACCCTGATAGCCGCCGGTGATGCCGTTGAACTCAACGGTCGGGCGCGACCATAACTGTTCGATGACCGAGCGATTGGCCTCGCCTGCTGGTGTTTTCAAGCCGACGCCGCCAAGGAACTCGGCAGCCCGGAGCCCGAGCGCGTCCCATTGCTGTTGCTGCTCTTGCGGCAACGGCACGATGCCATCATAAAATCCGGGAATGGCGACCGCACCCGTATCATCATGCATCGCAGCCATGATGCGGGCCAGCGCGCGGATAGGGTTCATGGCTGGCCCGCCATACATCCCCGAATGCAGGTCGCGCGAGGGCCCGGTGAGGATCACTTCAGTGCCCGACAACCCGCGCAGCATGGTGGTGATCGCGGGCGTCTCCTTGTCCCATTGTCCCGTGTCGCAGACGAGCACGAGATCGGCTTTAAGTTCCGCTCCGGACTTCTCAAGAAAGCCAGGCAGGGACGGCGATCCGCATTCCTCTTCGCCTTCGAGCATGACCGAGACAGCCAGCGGCAACTCTCCAGCGACGTCCTTCCAGGCGCGCGCAGCCTCAAAGAATGTCATCAGCTGGCCTTTGTTGTCTTGCGCACCGCGCGCAACGATCACATCGCCGTTGCCGGGCTCATGGACAATCACAGGTTCGAACGGCGGGCGCGTCCACAAATCTAACGGGTCGGCCGGCTGCACGTCGTAGTGTCCGTAAAACAGAACGTGCGGTGTGCCGGGCGCGACAGCTTTGCGATCATGCGCCACGACCATGGGATGGCCAGTTGTGTCCCGCACGCTTGCCGTGAAGCCGATCGTGTTCAGGGTTGCCGCGCACCAATCGGCCGCTTTCCGGCATTGCGGCTTGAACGCGGGGTCGGTCGATACGCTGTCGATGCGCAGGAGTTCGAACAAACGCGCAAGCCCGTCATCCACGGTATCATCGAGACGCTTGAGAACGGCGGGCAGGTGAGAGGTCATGATGATATCCATAAACAAGAAAGAAAACAGATGTAAAAGCCTAGCAGCCCACATCACCTACTAGCACTCGTCATCCTCGTCGCGCGACAGCACAGCGGGAGCAAGACGGGGATCCAGCGCAAGACGCGTCGAAGACACGAAATATGGGGTCCTGCGGACGGCTCTAACGCTGGATCCCCGCCGCGCTCGGGCTCAAAAGCCCTTAGGCGGCGAGGAAGACGATGAGTTGGATAATTGGATTAGCCGCCACCCGCATTCAACATCTTCGCTGCGCGCGGTGCGAAGTAGGTGAGAATGCCACTCGCACCAGCGCGCTTGAAGGCGAGCAGGCTTTCTAGCATCGCCTTGTCGCCATCGAGCCAGCCGTTTTGTGCCGCCGCCATCAGCATCGCGTATTCGCCCGACACCTGGTAGACGAACGTGGGTACCTTGAAGGTTTCGGACACGCGGCGCACAATGTCGAGATACGGCATACCGGGCTTCACCATCACCATGTCGGCGCCTTCAGCGATGTCGAGGGCGACTTCGCGGATCGCCTCGTCCGTATTTGCCGGGTCCATCTGATACGTGCGTTTGTCGCCTGTGAGCGGCGCCTTTGATCCAACCGCATCGCGGAACGGGCCGTAGAACGCGCTCGCGTACTTCGCAGCGTACGCAAGCAATTGCGTGTCGGTGTGCCCGGCCGCTTCAAGCGCCTTGCGAATGGCCCCGATGCGCCCGTCCATCATGTCCGACGGGGCGAGGATATCGCAACCGGCCGCTACCTGATTGAGGGATTGGCGTACAAGGGCTTCGACCGTTTCATCGTTGAGAATTATGCCGTCGCGCACCAAGCCATCGTGGCCATGGCTGGTGTAGGGATCGAGCGCCACATCGAGGATGACACCCACTTCGAGATTGGCGGCTTTGATGGCGCGCGTTGCCCGGCAGACGAGATTGTCAGGATTGAAGGCTTCACGCGCATCTTCGGTGCGCAGCTTGGGATCGGTGTAAGGAAAAATCGCGATAGCCGGGATGCCAAGTGCGACCGCTTCGCGCGCGGCCTCAACGATCAAATCCACTGACAAGCGCTCGACACCCGGCATCGAAGCGATGGCTTCGCGCTGGCCTGTGCCTTCCAGAACGAACATCGGCCAGATGAGATCGGAAGATGTAAGCGTGTTTTCTGAAACAAGCCGGCGCGACCAGCCGGTACGGCGATTGCGGCGCGGGCGTGTGTGAGGGAAGGCGGCAGCGGGATTAGTCATGGTCTAAGTGCGGGTCCAAATTGAAAGGCGACCACACATTCGCCGGGTGCCACGCCCGATGCAAGGGGCATCGCCGGGGCATGTCAACACTTTGCGGTTAATCGCAAATTTTCTTGGTTTTGCGCGGCGCCATGTCGAGGTGGAAATGGTTGCGATGGTCGTTGTTGGCTTCGGGCCCGAGCGTTGTGCCGAAGATCCGGCAAGCCGCAGAATGGGCTGCGTGCAAAAAGATGGCTGTTGCGCCACCCGAGGCACCCGACTGAACGGGGATGGCATCAGCGCGCTCAGCGCCTTTTGACTTCTTGGTTTTATCTTTGTCTTTCGGCCCGCC
>JANNXL010000017.1:0-2141 GCA_031409575.1 Hyphomicrobium sp. | reverse complement strand
GGAACCTGTTGAGGGGGTCGGCCCCGCAATCAAACGTGGTGACATCATGCTGGCTGGTGAGCTTCTCGATGCGCAGGTCGCGGCTCACTTTTTACGCGGTCGTTCGAAGACGCTGTTCTCATTTAGCAAAGCAGCTAATCGGGGCTTAGATCGGGTTGGAGCATCCAAAGCTTTTTGAAACGCGGCCCATGCGTCGTCGCTCAGCCCGAAGCGTTGCCGGTCCGGCAGGGTTTCGGCGGCGCGCGCCAAGGCGCTTTCGAGCACAAATTCGGATACCGAGCGCTGCTGCGAGGCGGCGGCGGCTTGCAACGCGCGCTTGGCAGCGACGGTGAGCCGGAGATCAAGCTTTTCGCTGCGCGGTGACATGGACATTGGATGCGAGTTCCTAACCAGAACAGTTTCTATCACTTCTGTCTGACAATGTCATGACAATTCGCCATCAGGCCTTCGCAGCCCGGACATTCCCCTCTCCCATTGAAAACAGTTTCGCCCCCTTGCGTATACTGACCAACCTCGCACCGCACACCGCAATGACGACGGATTTGCAGGCCTTTCCATCGCCGTTTTTGTTGCTCAAAAGCATCACTTTTGCGCTGTATGGACTGCATACGGGCTTCCGTGCGCCGTCTTTTCGACTTACGTTCCAGCCAAGTCTTAAGGCCGGAGCCCGGGGGCTTCAGGCATAAAAAAAGGGGAGTTTGTTCATGTTTCGTAGGCTCGTCGTTGCGGGTCTCGCCGTGTTGGCTGCTGGCTATGTGTCAGCCGCCCAGGCAGAAGAGAACCTGGTTGTTATCGCAACTGAGACGGTCGACCTCGGCAAGGATGGGGTATCGATCGACGTCAGCAAGGCAAAGGGCGCATTCCGCGGCATCCGCATTCGCGCCAAGAAAAACTTCATCGATGTGGCGCGCGTCCAGGTCATCTATGACGATGGCGCAATCCACAATGAAGACCGCCAGATCGATATGAAGCAGGGTGAGCGCTCGCGCGCCATCGACGTGACGAGCTCAGATCGCTTCATCGACACCGTGAACATCACCAACAAGACCGGCAAGGGCACGGCGACGCTGGAAGTTCTCGGCATCCAAACCAAAGACGGTGCCAAGAAAGAACGTGCGAAGGCTGTCTCGGGCGTGCTGCCTGCAACTCCAACGACAGCAACACCAAGCACGGCCAAGCCCCTCACCATCGTTGACGGAAACGACGTGATGTTCGGCTACCAGGACGTGGGCTTCCTGGTCGACAAAGACGTTATCAAAGTCGGCGGCAACATCGGCAAATTTGAACGCATCCGCATGCGCGTTCTGAAGAACGATGTGCATCTCAACTCGGTCAAGATCGTCTATCTGGACGGTGAATCGGAAGATGTTGCGGTCAATGCAGACATCAAAGCCAACACGCGCACGAAGTGGATCGAACTCAAAAGCTCCGATCGTTTTATCAAGGAAATAGAGCTGTCGTACCGGTCGAAGGCAAACTTCAAGGGCCAGGCCCGCATTGAAGTCACCGGCCAATACGCAGCCGACTGGCTGGGTAAGGATGGCGAAGGACGCAAGTATAACGACGGCTGGGTTTTGCTCGGCTCGCAAACCGCTGACTACGCCGGCTACGACACAGACAGCGTGACGGTTGGCAAGAATGAAGGCGGGTTTGCCCGTCTGCGCCTCATCGTCCGGGAGAACCCGATTACGCTGACACGCATGACGGTCGCGCACTTCACCGGCCCCGATGAAAGCTTCAACTTCAACCGCGAACGCATCGATCCCGATAAGCCATATGGCCCTATCGAGTTCAAGGGCGGCAAGACGGCCATCAAGGAAATCCGGGCGCAGTACCGCTCGCGCGTTGACTTGATCAACCGCTTGAAGTCCGGCAAGGGCGTGACCGACTTCAAACCGGCCGTGGTTGAAATCTGGGGCCAGCACTAAGCACTGGATCGATTGCCGGGAGGCCGTTCAGGCCTCCCGGTTTACCGTCGAAATCAGAAAAGTCTTTGTACGGGGCTGCTTCACGCGGCCCCGTCTTTTTTTGAGCATTGTCGTTGAATAGGCTCGAATGAGATGGGCGGGTTTTCCCGCACGGTCACACCAACGGACGGTATGCCATCGAGGGCCAAAAAAATATTGAGGGACGCCTGTGGT
>JANNXL010000016.1:0-11743 GCA_031409575.1 Hyphomicrobium sp. | reverse complement strand
ATGCGAGAGATGCTGTCCACCACTGCCGCGCTCTATGGTCAAGGTGCTGGCGACAAAGTTGCGCTCATCACCGATGGGCGCTTCTCAGGTGCCACGCGAGGATTTTGCATCGGACACGTGGGCCCCGAAGCGGCAACCGGCGGCCCCATCGGCCTCATTGAGAATGGCGACATCATTTCCATCGACGCCACCAAGGGCACTATCGATCTTGAGGTGGATGCAGCCGAGTTGGAGCGCCGCCGGAAAAATTGGAAAGTCCCACCCAATCCATACACGACCGGGGCAATCAGAAAGTTTGCAGACCAGGTTGGTCCGGCGCGTTACGGCGCGGTGACCCATGCTGGCGGAAAAGCGGAAGTGCAGTGCTATGCGGATATCTAGGCTAATAGCGGTTTCTCTCTGCGCCATGCTGTTGCCGTTGATGGCAGGAGCACCGTCAGCGCGGGCAGGCACGGTGGCATTTGCATCGGCGCAAGACGCGTTGAAGCAGGGCATGAGCGCCTACCAGGGCGGTTATTACGAGATCGCCATTCCGGCTCTGGAACACGCTGCCGCCGAAAACGAATTCATGGCAAATTACTATCTGGCGCGCATTTATGCCGACAGCACGAGCGCCTACACCGATCACGCCAAGGCCTACGTGCTGTTGCAAAAGCTCGTCGATGAGTACGCCGAAGTCGATCCCGACAACGATCCGCGCGCGTTCTACGTTGGGCGCTCATTGACGGCGCTTGCGGGTTACATGCGGAGCGGTCTGCCGGCGATCAACCTTTCGCCCGACATGGACCGCGCCGTTGAGTATCTGCACCACGCCTCCGTCATGTTCGACGATGAAGACGCGCAGTTCGAACTCGCCAAAATGGAATTGAAGGGCGAGGGCATTGAAGCCAACGAGCACAAGGCCAAGCACTGGTTGTCGGTCTTGACCCAGAAGGGTCACGCTGGTGCGCAGGCGTTCCTGGCTGATCTCTTGTGGCGCGGCAAGTTCATGGATCCCGATCCGGCACGTGCATTGGCGCTGATCTCGGTCGCTAAGGAAAACGCTCCGGCCCCTGAGCGGCTGTGGATTGAAGACATTTATCAAAACATCTTCTGCGGTGCCGGCACGGGCGTGCGCAAACAGGCCAGCGGCATAGTCGCCGGGTGGGGCAACCGTTACGGCCGCAAGGCGAGCGATGGTGAGCGAACTGATCTTGGGCAGCTTGCTGCCGGTCCTGTGCGCTCGTGCAAGAACGGCGAGCCCGTTGGCCCCGTCGACCAGGTTGAAGCGTTGGTGACGGCGACCGGTCAAAGTGCTCCTGCGACGGGAGCGCAAGAACAGCCAGCAAGCGCTATGCAGCCGTCGTTCTCGTTTGGCTCAACGGATGGTGGCTCGATGCGCGACGTCGGTGCTGGCTTCGCGCCCGTCCAGCCTGAGGCCCCGCGCGGGGATAGGTAAGGGCTCTTTGCTCTGCGCCCGGCGACTCCGCTTGGCGGAGCCGGCCGCTGGCCGCGTTAGAATTCCAACTCGATCTCAACCCAGGCAGGCACATGATCCGAAGGCTTGTCCCAGCCGCGGGTGAAGCGGTCGACGCCCGCTGAGGTCAAGCGGTCCGCCGCTTGGGGGGACAGCAGCAGGTGATCGATGCGGATGCCATCGTCTTTGTTCCAGGCGCCCGCCTGATAGTCCCAAAACGTATAGACACCCGGTCCCGGCTCGCAGGCGCGAATGGCGTCTGTGTAGCCTAGGTTGACGAGGCCGCGGAAGGCAGAGCGGCTTTCGGGCTGGAACAATGCGTCTCCCGTCCAAGCCGCAGGGCGCTTGGCGTCAGCGGGCTCGGGAATCACATTGAAGTCGCCAGCTAAAATGACAGGCATTTCATCGGTCAGCATTTCCGCTGCGCGCGCCCGCAGCCGGTCCATCCAGGCGAGCTTGTAGGAAAACTTTTCCGTGCCGAGCGGGTTGCCATTCGGAAGGTAGAGTGAGGCAATGCGCACTGCGCCGCCCGGCTGCGAGACGATCGCCTCCATGTAACGCGATTGCTGGTCATCATCGTTACCCGCCAGCCCGCGGGTCACATCTTCGAGCGGGAATTTCGAAGCAATGGCGACGCCGTTAAAACCCTTCTGGCCGTGGGTTTCGATCTGATAGCCCGCGTCTTCAAACAGTGCGACTGGGAAACCTTCATCGACGTTCTTGATTTCCTGCATGCACAAAACGTCAGGCGAGGTTTCGCGCAAATACGCCGCCAGCCCGTCGAGGCGGGCCTTCACCCCGTTTATATTCCAGGTGACGATTTTCATCTTGCCCTGCTGTGCGGCTTTACATCGAAAAACTGGTGCCGCAACCGCATGACGACGTGGCATTCGGGTTTTGGATTTTGAATGACGCCCCGATCAGGTCATCGACAAAATCGATCTCGGAGCCAGCCAAGTATTCCAACGACACCGGATCAATGAGAACCCTGGCGCCGGCTTTTTCGATGACAAAATCATCGGCCTCGGCTCCCCCGCCCACCAGATCAAACTTATAGCTGAAGCCCGAGCAGCCGCCGCCTTCGACAGAAATGCGCAGGGCAGGTGCGGCCGGGTCACTGGCCGCAATCTCGGTGATGCGGCGGGCGGCGCGATCGGTCAGCAAGACAGGAAGCAAAGCGGTCGGCGTATCCATGAGAAACCTATGTGTTTTGAGCCCGCACGCAGCTGCTATACCCTACAGTACATAAGAGAATCGTGCGCCCTTTCAACAGCCCTCATGACCAAATCGCAAACCGCAGGCGGAAATCACACGGAATACGGGCAAGATTTAGCTCCCGGCGAACGGCTGCCAGCCGCCTATGCAGCTAGCGCCGTGCCCAGCCTAGGCCGGAACCACGCCGAACGGGAGTGTCCAACGCGGAGCCCCTTTCAACGCGACCGTGACCGGATATTGCATTCCACAGCCTTCCGGCGGCTGACGCATAAAACCCAGGTATTCCTCTTCCATGAGGGCGATCACTACCGCACACGGCTGACGCACAGCCTGGAAGTCGCGCAGATCGCACGCACCATCGCACGCCAGTTGTGTCTCGATGAGGATCTTGCCGAAGCCCTGGCACTCGGCCACGATCTGGGCCATTCACCGTTCGGGCACGCGGGCGAGCGGGCGCTGGACGCGTGTATGAAGGATTTTGGCGGCTTCGATCACAATGCGCAGAGCCTGCGGGTCGTCATGGACCTGGAGCGCAAATATCTCGGCTTTGATGGTCTAAATCTGACGTGGGAAACGCTCGAAGGGCTCGCCAAGCATAACGGCCCGATTGGAGCCTTGCCAGATCATCCCGTCATGAAAGTCACGCGCCGCATTGAAGCGTGGCAAAGCCTAAGGCCGGATCAATGGGCATCGGGTGAAGCACAAGTTGCCAGCCTCTCCGATGACATCGCATACCTCAATCATGACATTGATGATGGCCTGCGCGCAGGGTTGATTGATCTTGATGATCTCAAAGATGTTGCCCTTGCCGGCCCATGCGTCACGGCTGCTTTGGCTAAGGCTGCGGCGGCGAGCAGCGCGCGCATTTCCTATGAAGTCACGCGCCAGATGATCACCGGCATGATCCGCGATGTGGTGAGCGAGAGCCGTTCCCGCTTGGCGGCGCTAGCACCCGAAAGTCCCGAGGATATCCGCGCGGCCGGCAAAGCCACGGTTGCGTTTTCCGGCATGATGGCGGCGGACCTTGTGAGCCTGCGCGCGTTCCTGTTCGAGCGCGTTTACCGGCATGAGAAGGTGTCCCGCGTGATGGCGGGTGCTGAACAGATCGTCACGGATCTGTTTCAGCGTTATCAAGACAAAAACGATCCCACGGCATTGCCGCCGGCATGGATCGAAATCAGGCGCGATCTCAGCGCGCGCGGTCAAGCGCGGCTTGCGGCAGACTATCTGGCCGGCCAAACCGACCGCTACGCCCTTGACGAGCACCGCCGTTTGTTTAAGGCCACACCTGAGTTGAGGTAGGACGATGCGGCAGACGGCAAGCGGCAGCCGTCATCCGGCCAAACCTACTGTTGCCGTTTGCCGGTTGCTCAATTTTCAAGGCCCTTCGCTCATGAACGTATTCAACGACATCGAGTCACGCATTGCCGACGCGCTTGGGGCGCTCATATATGAAGGCGTGTTGCCAGCTGGGCTCGAACTGCCGAAGATCACCGCCGACGTGACGAGCGATCCCGCGCATGGAGATTTCGCGTGTTCAATTGCGCTGGCGCTCGCCAAGCAGGCGAAGATGAAGCCGCGCGATATTGCCGACGCGCTCGCCCGCAAGCTTTCAACTGATTCTGAATTTGCCAAGATCGATGTGGCTGGACCCGGCTTTGTCAACATGACCATGCGGCCAGAGTTCTGGCACCGGCTGATCACGTTCGTTTTGAAAGACGGCAAGGTCTACGGCCGCAACGCAGTTGGCAAAGGCGAGAAGGTCAACGTCGAATACGTTTCGGCAAACCCGACAGGCCCCATGCACGTCGGCCATTGCCGCGGCGCGGTGCTGGGTGACTCACTTGCCAATTTGCTGGCGTTCGCGGGCTTCGACGTCACGCGCGAATATTATATCAATGATGCCGGAGGTCAGGTGGACGTACTCGCACGCTCCGCCTTCCTGCGTTATCGCGAGGCGCTGGGCGAAAACATTGGCGACATGCCGGAAGGCCTTTATCCGGGCGATTATCTCGTTCCAGTCGGACAGGCACTTGCCAAAGAACACGGCAAAAAGCTCCTCAACATGCCCGAAGAGCAATGGCTGCCGCTGGTGCGGACGACTGCCATCGATGCCATGCTGGTCATGATCAAGGATGATCTGGCGGCGCTGAATATCAAGCACGACGTTTTCGTGTCGGAAGCGTCTCTGACGCGGGGAAAAACCGATAAGGTCAAAGCCGCGATCGATGCGTTGCGCTCTAAAGGGCTCATCTTTGAAGGCCGCCTCGACAAGCCGAAGGGACACGAGGGCGACGAATGGGAAGACCGCGAACAGACGCTCTTCAAATCAACAGAGTTCGGTGATGAAGCCGACCGCGCGCTGCAAAAGTCCGACGGCTCTTACACCTATTTCGCGGGGGACATCGCGTATCACTACGACAAGCTGCAGCGCGGCTACCAGAATCTGATCGACGTCTTCGGCGCCGATCATATCGGTTACATTGCGCGCATGCTATTTGCAGTCGCGGCGTTTTCCGGCGGCAAGCCCAACGTCAAGCAATGGCGCACGGAAGGCGGCACGGCAGACCTTGAAATCAAGGTTGTACAACTCGTCAAGCTCTACAAGAACGGCCAGCCGTTCAAAATGTCGAAACGGGCGGGCACATTCGTGACGTTGCGCGACGTGGTCGATGAAGTCGGGCGAGATCCCGTGCGCTTCATGATGCTCTACCGCAAAGAACTCGAACCGCTCGATTTTGACTTCGCCAAGGTAACTGAGCAGTCGAAGGACAATCCCGTGTTCTACGTACAGTACGCCCACGCCCGGGCGGCCAGTATCTTCCGCAATGCGAAAGAGGCCTTCGCGGATCTCACCGAAAAATCGCCTGACGTCGTGAACGCCAGCCTCGGCCAGTTGTCAGACCCGGCCGAGATCGCACTGGTGCGCCAGATTGCACAATTTCCGCGCATGGTGATCGGCGCTGCTCAGGCGCGTGAACCCCATAAGGTCGCGTTTTATCTCTATGAATTGGCTTCTGTTTTTCATGGTTTGTGGACACGAGGCAATGATTTGCCACAATTGCGCTTTATCCATCCTACCGACCGGAGTCTGACCGCGGCCCGGTTGGCGCTCGTAGCTGCCACCAAGGCCGTGTTATCCTCAGGTCTCGATATTCTCGGGGTCGATGCACCGGACGCCATGCGCTAAGGTGACGACTCGCAACGGTTTTCCGGTTGCGGGATTCTGAAAGGGGATTTCATAAATGTCTCGGTCCAATGGATCACAGCCGCTGCCAGCCGGTCACGCGCCGCAGGCGGGGGGTTATGAATTCAATCCGGATGCCCGGGCCTGGACGTTGCAGCAGACCCCAGCTCCGGCAGCGGGGCAAGCAGCGCCGCAGCGCGCAGCCGCTCAACAGCCGTATGCCGCTCAGGGCGCCGATGCCAATTACGCCCAGGGCGCAGCCAATTACGCCGACCCTTATGCGCAACATGGCGGATACTACCAGGCACCTGCGCAGCCGCAGACTTTTGCGGCCGCCGCGCCTCAAGGCGCTTCGCGGCCTGCGCCGCAGCTTGGTGCTGCTGCGAGTTATGCGCCGCAGTTTGATCCTTATGTTCCCGTGCATGCCCCCGCGCAGCCATACCAGGCGGCGGTGCCTGCATATCAACATCAAGCCCCTGCGGCTCACAGCGCCAGCGCTTATCCCGATCTGCGCGGTCCAACGTATGATCAATGGCCCGGTCAACAGCAGCATGCCGATCCGCGCGGCTACGATCTCACTCAATTCGCAGCACATGATCTGAACGCGGCCTATAGCGGTGTTCAGCACGGCCAACCGGCTGCTGCACCTGCCGAATGGGGCCATCAGCAGCCATCCGGCCAATACGCACCGCAGGGTTATGATCCCTATCATCAGCAGAATCCCGCGTCTTTGCAGGCTGGCCTGCACGATCAAGGTCACGCAGGCCAATACGACGAGGCCTATCCAGACGCGGAAGCTGGCGAATCGATTGAAGACGAGGCGCCGCGCGGCCGGCGCGGCTTCTTGATTGCCGCGACGTTGGCAGGCGCCATCGTCGTTGGTGGCGGTTTAACGTATGCCTACAATTCTCTGCTTGGAGGTGGTGCCGGTGGCCCTCCGCCGCTGGTCAAGAGCGCCAGCAGCCCGTCAAAGGTCAAGCCGTCTGAACCTGGCGGCATGCAGTTCGCCCACGCCGACAGCAAGGTCCTCGGCCGTTTGAACGACAACGGAACCGCCGCTGGAGCGGCCAGCGATATCGATGCTTCGGGCAGCAAGAAAGTTGCGACTCTGGTCGTGAAGCCGGATGGCACCATCGAGCCGCCGGCCTTGGCGCAACCCGCTGCCTCAGCCGCACCCGCGGTCGAGCCGCCTGTGCCCGGTCTGTCGGTCATTAGTGTTGGTGACCCGGCGACGCAAGTCACCACTGCAGCGCCGGTTGCAAAAGCCGCCGAACAAGTTACGGGTTCTGCAAAAAAGGCGGTTGAAACCGTCGCGGCGGCAGCTCAGAAGCCGCTGGTCGTGAACCCGCCTTCAGCGGCTCCGAAAACGCCTGTGGTCATTTCGTCTGCATCTGGCCAGGCTCCGGCAGCTGCCTCAGCACTTGTCGAGACGGCCGCAGTTGATACGGCCACCGCCGCACCTGCCGTCAAGAAGCCCACTGCCGTGAAGAAAGTTGCCGCTGTGACTTCACCGGCTGCGGCTGGCGGGTCTGCTGGAACCGCAGTTACGGGGACAGGCTATATGGCGGTGATCGCCTCAGTTCCGGCGTCGGCCAAGAGCCGATTGGATGCTTTGACGCGCTGGGCCGATATGCAGCAGAAATATGGGACTATCCTGCAGGGCAAGTCTATGGATGTGCAGGAAGCCAACGTGGCGGACAAGGGCACCTATCACCGCTTGCTCGTTGGACCGCCAGGTTCGCGCGAGCAAGCCACCACCGTATGCAGCCAACTCAAGGCAGCCGGGCACCCCGATTGCTGGGTCATGGGCAATTAGGCGGCCGCGTAGTGTGATCTGCCCGCATTTAAAACGAAGGCCGTGGGAATTCCCCGCGGCCTTGTTGCGTTAACCCGCAAGCGGCTTGTGAAAAGACAACGGCACATCTGGGCGAATAGTCCGCCATCGGCAAAAGAAACATGTCTCACCAATCAGCATTCATTACCGGAGTCGCAGGGGAAATCCTGACGCCAGACGAGCGTGCATTTTTGAAAGATGCCTCGCCATGCGGGCTTATTCTGTTTGCGCGCAATTGCGTCAGCCACGATCAGATACGCGCGCTGGTGGCCGAGTTCAGAGAAGCGGCAGGCGGCGCGGACACGCTTGTGTTGATCGATCAGGAAGGCGGACGTGTGCAGCGCTTGCGCCCGCCGCTCGGCCGCGCTTTGCCGCCTGCGTCAGCGTATGCCGGGATGTACGGTACGTCCCGTCCTGCCGCGTTGCGTGCGGCACGAACAGCTGCGCAGCTCGTCGCACGCGATCTACGCGAACTTGGAATCAACACGAACTGCGCCCCCGTCTTGGACGTGCCGGTGCCAGGAGCACACGACATCATCGGCAATCGCGCTTATGGAGCAACCGTTGAACAAATCGCGGCGCTGGGCCGTGCTGTCGCCGAAGGCTACATGGCAGGCGGCGTTGTGCCTGTCATCAAACACATTCCCGGTCACGGCCGTGCGCTGGCAGACAGCCACTTGGATTTGCCCGTGGTAACAACCTCGCACGCCGAATTGTCAGCCACCGACTTCGCTCCATTCACCTTGCTGCGCGATATGCCCGCAGCCATGACGGCGCACGTCGTGTTCACGGCCATTGATGCTGCCAATCCTGCCAGCACATCGCGCATTGTGACCGAGCATGTGATGCGGCGTGAGATCGGTTTTGACGGACTCTTGATGAGTGACGATCTAAGCATGAAGGCGCTGACAGGCACCATGCAATCGCGCGCTGGGGCGGTTATTACAGCGGGATCGGACGTGGCTTTGCACTGCAATGGTGATTTTGCAGAAATGCAGGCGGTGGCCGCTGGTGTGCCCGTGCTGGCAGGGGCCGCACAGCGCCGTTTCAAAGCTGCATTCGCGATTCTGGATCAAGCGCAAGCCGTTGATATGGCACAGGCCGAAGCCGTTTTGGCCGATGTTCTCGCGGGCATCACACCGGCGTCTGAATCAGTGTAGTGTTTGCTCGATAATTCACCCCGCACGTCGCGGCACGTCCCTTCAAGCGAGGCCATGAACGGCACGAGCACAAATCCGAACGGCTCAATTGGCGCACCCAGCGTCAATACTGACGAGCCTGCAGCCGCGGCAGAGCCGTGGCAGGGTCCGTCGTGGGGAGACGCCAATTCAGAGTTTGCGCCGGGCGAAGGGGACGCACTTGTCGTGGATGTGGCGGGCTTTGAAGGCCCGCTTGATCTGCTGCTGGCACTTGCCCGGACCCACAAAGTCGATATCGCCAAGATTTCCATTCTGGCGCTCGTCAACCAGTATCTCGCCTACATAGCCGAAGCACAAAAACTCAAAATCGAGATTGCCGCAGACTATCTGGTGATGGCGGCATGGCTCGCGTATCTGAAATCGCGGCTGCTTTTGCCGCGCGAAAAAGATACCAGCGGAGACATCCCCGCCGAAGAAATGGCGCAGCGTTTGGCGTTCCGGCTCATGCGCCTGGAAGCCATGCGCACAGCAATGGCACAGCTGATGACGCGAAAGCGGCTGGGCCAGGATGTGTTCGCGCGTGGTATGCCGGAGTCCGGCAAAACGGTGCGTGAAACGCAATGGACCGCCGAAATTTACGATCTCTTGAAAGCCTATGCCGATCAGCGCCGCCGCACGGTTAAGGTGGTGCATGTTGTCAAGCTGCGCAAAGTCTGGTCGATCAAGGACGCGCGCGGCCGGCTTGAGAAATTGATCGGCGCCAGTGCTGGCAATTGGGCACAGCTCGATATGTTTCTTGTGCAGTATTTGCCAACGGGCGAGGAAACCCGCACGGCCATGGCGAGTTCTTTTGGTGCAACCCTCGAAATGGCCCGCGATGGCATCGTGGAGTTGCGGCAGAATGAGCCGTTCGCACCGATTTATATGCGCCGCTGCCAGCCAGATGCTGTGTGGCAGCGGGTCTAAGTTCAACCGCGTCAAGGGTTCGTGTTTGTGAGTGACACCAAGGGCAACAAGACCATGTCTCCACCACGACTTAAGCTCGTGTCGAATGACGAGCCATACATTCCCGATTCCGCAGCCGAATCCGTGCTGGATGATGCGGGCGAGCAAACAGCGCACCTGACGGCGGATGCCTACAGCCTGAACGCTGAAGCCGCCGCCATGGAACTGGCTGCGGCCCTTGCCGGCTCGCAGATGGGCTTTGCTCCGGAAGTCAGCGATCTGGCGCGCCGCGATAGGCGCGAGAAACTGCGCATTTTGGAAGCGCTTTTGTTTGCGGCAAAGGAACCGCTCGACGTCACCGCGCTCGCGCCGCATTTGGCAGCCGGCGACGATGTGGCCGCCCTGCTCGACGACCTGCGGCAATCGTATTTATCACGCGGCGTGCACCTTGTGCGCGTTGCCGGTAAGTGGGCGTTCCGCACGGCTGAGGATCTGTCTTACCTGCTGGAGCGTTACGCGGTCGAAGAGCGCCGTCTGTCCAAGGCAGCGCTCGAAACGCTCGCCATCATTGCGTATCATCAGCCTGTGACGCGCGCCGAAATCGAAGACATTCGCGGCGTGACCACGTCGGGCGGCACGCTCGATATTCTGCTGGAAACCGGCTGGGCGCGGCCGCGTGGCCGCCGGCGGGCACCGGGCAAGCCAATCACTTATGGCACCACCGAAAGTTTTCTCACACACTTCGGTCTCGAAGCGATCAAGGACTTGCCGGGGTTGCAGGATTTGAAGTCAGCCGGTCTGCTTGATGGGGCGTTGCCGCCGGGCTTCGCCGTACCCGAGCCAACGGATGTTGCCTCTCTGATGCCGGATGAATTGCCGCTCGAAGACGATGCGGATGCAGCCAGCGAAGACAGGCAGCCGGAGCTGGAACTCGATTCACCAGAGCCGTTCGAGGCCGAAGATGGCTTGCCGCTCGAAGACGAGCCGGATAACTCTGATCCCTCAGGCAGCTAACCTGGCAGCTAACGCAGCCCGTCACACTCTGCCGTAGTGAACGGCCAAAAGATTGGTAACGCGTTTTGCAGTCCAAAGTCCCCAAGTTCGCGCCATCTGAGACCCCGGCTGACGATTGGCAGCCTGCAACCGCACCGCGCGGACGAGCAGCTGCGGCGTTTGCCGCGCGGCTTACTTTCGAGAATGTCGCGCGCTGGTACGGGGACGCACATGCGCTGCGCGGGGTTTCACTCGATATTGCACCGGGCGAGGTGTTGTGTCTGCTCGGCCCCTCGGGTTGCGGCAAGACGACATTGCTGCGCGTCGCGGCAGGCATCGAGAAACCATCGAGCGGACGCGTACTCATCAACGACCGGGAAGTGGCAGGGCCGGAACGCTTCGTGCCGCCCGAGCAGCGCGGCGTCGGTCTCATGTTCCAAGACTTCGCGCTGTTTCCGCACCTTACCATTCTCGACAATGTGGCCTTCGGCTTGAGAGCTCTGCCGGCCTCTGAAGCCAAGCGTGAAGCGATGCTTGTGCTGGCGCGCTTTGGACTCGAAGGGTATGCAAACGACTATCCGCATATTCTCTCAGGCGGCCAGCAGCAGCGCGTGGCACTGGCGCGTGCAATTGTTCCGCGCCCGGCCGTGATGCTGATGGACGAGCCGTTCTCGGGCCTCGATGTGCAACTGCGCGACAGCGTGCAGGAAGAGACGCTGGCGTTGCTGCGTGAGACGCGCGCCACCTCGATGCTCGTCACGCATCATCCCGAAGAGGCCATGCGGCTCGGCGATCGCATCGCGGTGATGCAAGCCGGGCGCATTGTGCAGCAGGGCCGCGCTGAAGATCTCTACCACCGCCCGGTGGCGCTGTTCGTGGCGAGGCTGTTCTCCGAAATAAACGAGGTGCGCGCGCGGGTCCGCAGCGGGGCGGTATTGTCGCCCGCCGGACTCATTCCTGCACCCGGGTTCGCC
>JANNXL010000015.1:0-6664 GCA_031409575.1 Hyphomicrobium sp. | reverse complement strand
GAATCGGCTTCGGCGTTGCTATCTTCGGCGTAATCCAAATCAAGGACCGGCGTGCCTTTGTAGAGCCCGCACGAGACGGCGGCGATGTGATCGCGCAACACGCCATCCTTGACCATGTCGCGCAGCTTCATCCACTGGATGCAATCGTAGAGCGCGATCCACGCGCCGGTGATGGCCGCCGTGCGCGTGCCGCCGTCGGCCTGGATCACGTCGCAGTCGACCGAGATCTGGCGCTCGCCCAACTTCTGCAAATCGACAACGGCGCGCAGCGAGCGGCCAACGAGACGCTGGATTTCCTGCGTGCGCCCAGAAGGGTGTCCGACGGTTGCTTCACGGCGCATACGATCGGACGTGGCGCGCGGCAGCATGCCGTATTCGGCCGTCACCCAGCCGCGTCCCTGGTTCTTGAGCCACGGCGGCACGCGCTCTTCCAAACTGGCGGTGCACAGCACATGCGTGTTGCCGAACTTGATCAGGCACGACCCCTCCGCATGCATGGACACGGCACGTTCGAATGAGACGCGGCGCAGTTCGTCGGGCTGGCGTTTGGAGGGTCGCATGGGTGCCTTGTTCTTGGTCTTGTGGAATGAAATTTGCGCTGGCGGCGACGTTACGGGAGGCCATGTTCCCGTTCAACAGCAAAAGGGGAAGCCTCTCCGCGAAAGACAGAGCTATTCGCCTTTCATTACCGGGGCAAAAGCAAAAATTGGCGTAGCTGGTGCGACCGCAACTGCAAGAATTTGGCCTTGCCACCATCACCTCCTTTAATTCTGTTTCACGTGATACGATGCGGACTTGAGAGGGGTTGGCTAAACCGGCTCCAGGAGTTCACAAGACCTGCATGACCGACGCTCTATCTGAGATCGCCAAGCTGAACGAACGCTCGCGCGCCATCTTGCGCCACATCGTCGATGGCTACCTGATGACCGGCGAACCCGTCGGCTCGCGCAACCTGTCGCGCCTGCTGCCGATGACGCTGTCGCCGGCCTCGATCCGCAACGTCATGTCGGATCTGGAGCAGGCAGGCCTGATCTACGCCCCGCACACGTCGGCTGGCCGGCTGCCGACGCAAACCGGCCTGCGCATGTTTGTCGATGGGCTTCTGGAAGTCGGCGACCTGACCGACGAGGAACGCCGCCAGATCGAAGCGCAGATTGCGGTGAAGCGCACGCGGTCCATGAGCCAGGTTCTGGCCGAAGCCAGCGAAATGATCTCCGGCCTGTCGGACTGCGCCGGCGTGGTGCTGGCTGAAAAGCAGGACTCGCGGCTTAAGCAGATTGAATTCGTATCGCTTGAGCCCGGCAAGGCGCTTGCCGTTCTGGTGGCGGACGATGGCAACATCGAAAACCGCATCATCGCCTTACCGCCTGGCATGCCGGTGTCGGCGCTCGTTGAAGCTGCCAACTATCTCAACGCGCACATCCGCGGGCTGACCATGGCCGAAGCGCGCATTCTCATCGAGCGCGAGCTGACGTCGGCACGCGCCGAACTCGATGGGCTGGCGCAAAAGGTGATCAAAGCCGGACTGGCCGAATGGTCGGGATCGTTTGACGACCGCCGTAGCTTGATTGTGCGCGGGCAATCGAATTTGCTCAAAGATTTGACCGCGATTGGCGATCTCGACCGTATCCGGCAGTTGTTTGACGATCTGGAGCAAAAACGAGATCTGGTGCAGTTGTTGGGCCTGGCCGAAGGCGGCGACGGGGTGCGCATTTTCATCGGCTCGGAGAACAAACTGTTCTCGCTGTCGGGGTCGTCGCTGATCGTCGCACCTTTTCACGATGAAACCCGCAAAATCGTTGGCGTTTTGGGCGTCATCGGGCCAACGCGCATCAATTACGCGCGCATCATCCCAATGGTCGACTATACGGCCAAGCTGGTCAGCCGTTTGCTGACTTGATTTTTATGCGCCGAGGGCCGATATCGCGGCTCTGATATTTTTCCCACATGACCGACAGCGGAGACCCCATGGCGGACCCCAAAACCCCTGGCGAAGACAGCAGTTCTGAGACGGGACCCGAGACACCAGCTGGCCCGGAAGCGCCAGATGCCGCCTCGCTAGGCCCGCAGCCAGCGGCTGAAATAGGCGTGCCGCAACTCAAAGCCATCATCGAGACGTTGCAGGTCGATCTTGAGACGCTCAAGAACCAGAACCTGCGCCTCATGGCCGATATGGACAACCTGCGCAAACGCATGGAGCGCGAGAAGGAAGAAACGGCGAAGTATGCGATCGGCAAGTTTGCGGCCGATGTGGTCAACGTCGCCGATAACTTTGAACGCGCCACGAACGCCGTGCCGGAAGGTGCAGCCAATGAGGACGGCCCGCTCAAGAGCCTTGTTGAAGGCGTGACGATGACCGAGCGCGAGTTCCAGAATGTGCTTGAGCGCCATGGCGTCAACCGGCTTGATCCGGGCGGCGAGGCGTTCAACCCGCACCGGCATCAGGCTGTTATGGAAGTTCAAAATACAGATGTGGCACCCGGCACCATCGTGCAGGTGTTCCAGCCCGGTTACATGATTGCCGATCGCGTGCTGCGCCCCGCCATGGTTGTTGTTGCCAAGGGTGGCGTGAAACCAGGCAGCAAGCCTGTTGATCCGCCAGCGGCAGAGCCGCCCGCTCTAAATGGCGACGCCGAGAGCTGACTCAAGGTTCGTATGACGCTTCATAGGGTGCAATAGCGGAGGTACAGCCGGAGCGTATTGCACCGTCTCACCTCGTGGCACGTCCGCGGCGCAACACGCGCTTCACGCCATTGCACCCTACAGGTCCTTGCCAACATGGCTGAGCTCTACTCTTGAATATGTGGTAATCTTGCGTGACGGTTGGCAGAACCAGCCTCCCACGCCGTGAAGGGTCAATGCCATGTCACTGCTGCAATTGATCTATGCCTCGCGCCCATTCGGCTACGATGACCTTACCCTCGCCGGCATCTTGAATACGGCCCGCATAAACAATGCGCGCGACGGCATAACGGGAGCACTAATCTGCAGGGAAGATCTTTTCCTGCAATTGCTTGAAGGCCCCAAACCTCTTGTCGAAGCGCTCTATCAAAACATTCAGCGCGACGATCGCCACACGGAACTGGTCAGGTTGTATTCGCAGGACGCCAGTACACGCCTGTTTCCCGATTGGGCCATGAAACACGACCCGGCGCGCTCGTGGATGTGGACAGCGGCCGAAGTCAGCGCCGGGGCCGTTGCGCACGCCACACCGGATGCAGCGCGCGGCGTGTTCGTCAGACTGGCCGGCGAGCCGGCACCAGAGTTGGCGCCAGCCGGTTGCCCGATTTCGTCCTAGCGGACGTCACACCTTCTCGCCGCCAGAGAAAACTTCACCCATCCAGTCGTCGATGGTGATGGTGCCAGCTTTTTCAACGGCCGCGAGTTCCCTTGGCCGCAAGACGTCTTGGAGGCCATCAATACGCTTCCATTCGCACAGCGGCGTCTCAATTTCGGCGCGCGGCACGTAGCGGGACGATGTGATCTTTTGCATCCGGTGCACATAGCGCGGGCAATTGATCCAGAGCTCAGACAGCTTCACGGCAACGACCATTTCGGCTTCCTTGAACATGGTGAGTGCGGAAGGATCTTTGGTGATGCTGGCACGGCCTTGCAGGCGCATGCGGAATGGCTTTTCGAAATCGATAAACAGAATGCCAATCTCTGGGTTGGCCGAGATGTTGCCCATCGACAAATACATGCCGTTGCCGTCGTAGCTTGGAAACGCGATCGTTCCAGCATCGATCACGCGCACGAAGCCCGCGTCGCCGCCTTTGTACGAGACCGTCGGCCGGCCCATATGATCAATCGATGACAGGAAGAACATATCGCGGCTTTCGATGAAGGCCTTTTCCATGTCAGTGATCTCGGTTTTAACCGCGATCATTTCTATGCGGTCCGCCATGCGGCGGCTGTCGTGATCGTCTTGCATGGCGCGATGCTGTTCACCGTAAAGTCTGCTCATGGGTGTTCCTCAAGAGATTTGATTTTAATTCTGCTTAACTGGAATACAAAGCCGAAGGCTGGATTAGGCCGGAAGGCCGTAACCCAACATTATTTGCTGGATTTGAAAAGTGTTGGGTAACGCGCGGCTCAAAGGTCCGAGGATTCGCGCGAATGTTTCGGACCGCGCTAACCCAACGGCTCCTGCTTTACACCTCCGCCTTCACATACGGACTTACCATCAAACCTGCGGCTTCGGCCCAGCGCTGCACAATCTTGAGTTCAACGGCCGTTGGCAATCGATTGAGCTTTCCACGGCACTGCACAATGACGCCTTGCTTGGTCACCTCGATGGTTTGGCTTTTTTCAACGCCCATGCGCCGGTCCAACTCTAGAGCCCAAATCGAGCAATTCCCGTTTGCGCACGACCGCGCATAGCTTGCCACGCAATGGCGCATGGCCTTTCCTTCGGCGACAAGGTCTGCTGTCGACTGCAACTCACGGATGCTCCACAAGACCAGCGCATCTTTGCCGCCGGTTTGAAACGCCATCTCCTTTATGCCTGACGGTTTGAAGCGGAGACTCTCGACGCCTTTGGTACGCCCCAACTCCAGATGCCACTTATCGACTTGGGCAAGCAGCGTGCCGGCGGTACGGCCGCGCATTTGCATATTGGGCTGCGGCGGCGGGATGACAGTTCCGGTACCATCCTCTCCGGTCACAGTGCGCGATTGGAACTTCTGAGCGTTCAAGTAGTCCATGACCGGGCCGACATGCCGCCGGTCCAGCAGAGGGTTTGCAACGAAGAAACGAATGACGCTGATCCAGAAGTCGTTGTTGGTGAAGAGGTAGCCGTTGCGCGAACCCAGCAGTGCATGCGTGAGCACGGCATCGCCGCCCAGTGCATGGACCTGCCCCCACAGGAAAGCCGCCTCGATCTCGTACGAATCCGGTGCCTGTAAAAAACAATGCGCCATCTTGCTGGTGAGCGGGATCGGCGTTCTGGCGGTGCGGATGTTTTTTCCGGACGCGATATGCAGATACCATTCGCGTAACCTGCGGCTGCCTGGCTCATTTCTGAACCAAGCCGCATCCATGAACTCGGGCACTGGAAAGCGCGCCACAAGGTGGCGGATCAACGAGGCAAGCTGACGCTGCGCGTTGTGCGACGGTGATTTCCATTCTTCCGGTTTGCGCTGCCACTGGCCGCGGCGGTCGTTCAACTTGATCAGCGCGTCGGCGGCTAAATAATTGGCCGTACCATAGGTCACGGTCTCAAACAGAAAGTCAGTTTCCGCATCGGCCCACAAGAGCAACTCCTGCAAGTCCTTGCGCGCTGTCTCGTTGGTGCTGGCGCGCTCGATGCTCTGGCAGAGACGCTGCAACTGGGGCCGCTTGATCTCTGAAGACACGACCTCGCCCCGGCACATGGCCTCAATCAATTTGCGCGGGTTATGGTGAAGACGCGCTTGCCGCGATGCCTGGCCGATTTGGTCATTGAAGACCGCGAGCTCCGCGTCCAATTCCTTGCGGCTCTTATCCAAGGTTGCAGGAAAGCCCTGATTGCGGCACCAATCGAGATACATGCTAACCGAGCGACGGCTAAGAGCCGCCAAGTGCTTGCGCAGCGGGCTGCTCAAGACAAGGTCTTCGTTGGCAGATGAGGGGCGGCGGGTCATGGTGGTGCGGTGCGTGAGACGGGACTGCGATTGAGACGGATGCATCTTATGCGGAATGGTTTTGTTTTCAAAAGGGCTCTTCCGCTTTGAACGCCACCGCACGCTCGTTCGGCTCATTGCGCGTGCGTACGCCGCTGGTTTTGCCTGGCCAGCGTATTGGCATCATGGGTGGCTCATTCAACCCGGCTCATCAGGGCCATCTGATCGTCGCTGAAGCAGCGCTCCGGCGGCTTGGCCTTGATCAACTCTGGTGGGTGGTCACGCCCGGAAATCCGCTGAAGAACCATTCCGGGCTCGCGCCACTCACCCAGCGGATGGCGGCATGCCGGACTTTGGCAAAAGACCCGCGCATGAAAGTCACGAGTTTCGAAACCGCGCTCGGCAGTCCTTACACCGCCGTCACGCTGCAATTTTTGAAGCGCCGTTATCCGTTGTGCCGGTTTGTGTGGGTCATGGGGGCCGACAATCTTGCATCGTTTGATCGCTGGCAAAACTGGCGTGGCATCGCTGCGTCGATGCCACTCGCCATCGTCGACCGCCCAGGCTGGCGGCACAAGGCATTGGCATCACGGGCAGCGCAGGCCATGTCCCGCGTGCGGGTTCCGGAAGCCCAGGCTAAAACTCTGATTGGTCAAAAGTCTCCCGCCTGGACGTTCTTGACAACCCGGCTGTCAGACCTGTCGTCCACGGCGCTGCGAAAGAAAACGGGCTCACCGTAGCGGGCATGCCGGGCTGCTGGTCGCGAATTTGCGCGTGGCAGCCGGCTCGCCGAAGGTGAGTCGCCTCGCGCAAAGTCAAAACAGTTACGTTGCAGCCACACGTTGGCTGGCTTTAATCTTGAACCACCTGATCCCTATTGCCGCACCCCTCCCGCCCGCTTATCTTATGCATATCGTTACGCGGCTGAGGCTGTCACACGTCTGGCACGCGACGCTGGCATCCAAGTGATGTCTCGACTTCGGCATCGACCAGAGAAGGAATAGCGCTCAAACATGAGAACCGCCGCTGAGACGGCCCTTAAGGGCACGCCTCCCCAGGACCTG
>JANNXL010000014.1:0-6169 GCA_031409575.1 Hyphomicrobium sp. | reverse complement strand
GTTGAAGTTCACCGACTGGACGCCGGAGCAATTCAAAGCCGCAGGCTTCCGTGCGGTTCCCGGAGCTGTGGTTCGCCGCTCGGCTTACATCGCACCGGGCGTGGTGCTGCTCCCGTCATTCGTGAACTTGGGGGCGTATGTGGACAGCGGCACCATGGTGGACACTTGGGCCACCGTTGGCAGTTGCGCTCAGATTGGCAAGAACTGCCACATCTCCGGCGGCGCCGGCATCGGTGGCGTGCTTGAGCCTCTGCAAGCTGGCCCCGTGATCATCGAAGACAATTGCTTCATCGGCGCACGTGCCGAAGTGGCCGAAGGCGTGCACGTGGGTGAAGGCTCGGTGTTGTCGATGGGCGTCTATCTCGGCGCTTCGACCACCATCATCGACCGTGCAACGGGCGAAAAACATTTCGGCAAGGTGCCGCCGTATTCGGTCGTTGTGTCAGGCTCGATGGCCGGAAAGCCGCTGCCCAATGGTGAGGCCGGGCCCCATCTTTACTGCGCCGTGATCGTGAAACGCGTTGATGAAAAAACACGCAGCAAGACGAGCATCAATGAGCTGTTGCGGGACTAAACCCTTAGAATAACTTTACCCACGGCCTCGCGGCGGTCGAGCACGGCGATGGCGTCTGAGATTTGGGCCAGCGGGTAGACAGCGTGAATGCGTGGCACCAGTTCGCCCGAGGCGGCCCAGCTGAGCACGTCTTGCATGTTCGCACGATGGCTGGCTGAATCGCGGCGGATGGCTTCGCCCCAGAACACGCCAGTAACTTCCACGCCTTTTACCAACAGGAGGTTGAGCGCAAATTTCGGGATGTCACCGGCCGCAAAGCCGATGACCAAATAGCGCCCCTGCCAGGTAAGTGCGCGCAACGCAGGCTCGGCATAGCGCCCGCCGACACAGTCGTAGATGACATCCGGACCTAGTCCGCCGGTGGCCTCGCGCAAGGACCCTTTGAGATCAGCCTCATCGTAGTTGATTAAAATGTCTGCGCCGTGCGCCCGGCAAATTTCGAGTTTGTCTGACGATGACGCCGCCGCAATCACGCGCGCTCCCATGCGCTTGGCGATTTCAACGGCCGCCAGCCCCGCACCACCCGATGCACCGAGCACGGCAACCGTCTCGCCTGCCTTCAACCGGCCGCGATCTTTCAGGCCATGAATGGCTGTGCCGTAGGTGATCGACATGCCGGCGGCAGCTTCATCTGAGACGCCTTCTGGGATCGGAATTGCTGCGCTGGCTGGCACCGCGACGAGTTCACGGGCGCCGCCCCAGCCAAGATAAGCCATGACGCGCTGGCCAGGATTAAACCCCTCGACGCCCGCGCCAACTTCCGTGATGATGCCCGCCACTTCTCCGGCCGGCGAAAATGGCAGCTCCGGCTTGTGCTGATATTTCCCCCGCGTGATCAGCGTATCGAAATGGTTGAGTGCCGCCACGTGGACGCGGACGATAACCTCTCCGGGACCAGCATTTGGGGGATCAATTTCGGAGATTTCAATCGCGGCAGGGCCATCGAGGCTCTTGCATAGCGCGGCTTTCATGTGGGACGTCCTGTCTGCGGAGGGCCTGCTTTCTTAATGGCTGTTTGCCGCTGCGGCTAGCACCCCTCACTTGGACAACAAAAAGATCATGTCAGCCGACCCCAAGACTGGCGTACCGGCTGGAGCACCCTGGCCCCCGCAGTCGCGTGGATACTTTGCAATTGGCGCCGAACGCATGTCAAAAGCGCTGAACCTCGGCAATCTGATGCGATCAGCCCACGGCTTCGGCGCAAGCTTCACATTTACGGTGGGGGCTACCTACAAAGCCCTCGAAGCGCACGCCGACACATCAAAAGGCCAACTCCACTTGCCGCACTATAATTGGGACACTCTGGCTGACATGGCGCTGCCAAATGGCTGCAAGCTCGTAGGCGTTGAACTGATAGACGGAGCCATCGATCTGCCCAGTTTTCATCACCCATTGCGCGCTGCCTATGTGCTTGGACCGGAAGCGGGATCGCTTTCTCCGCAGCTTCTGGCGCGGTGTGACTATGTGATCAAAATCCCGACGCTGTTTTGTGTGAACGTCGCAATGGCAGGTGCCATCGTCATGTATGACCGGGTGAAGTCCTTAGCACCGTTTGCTGAACGGCCGGTTCGCGAAGGTGGCCCGCCGGGTGCCGCCGTCCGCCGGGGACGCTCGTAGCTGAGGTGTGGCGCGTGAGTCGTGCTAATCTGCTTATACTGCGTCCGTTGCCGCCATATGCCAATTGAGACCCTATAAAATGATGCGCATACGAGCTTCACAAATTGCCCTTGGTGCCTGCTGGCTTATCGCAGCGGGTGGGATCGCAGATGCGCAAGGCACGCCGGGCGTTACGGCTTATGCGGATTGGGCGTTGCATACCAGCCGAGGCGGCGACCAGAAACTTTGCTTTGCAGCGACTGTGGTCAAGCAACCAGGGGCGGGGCCAGCCAAGCGCAGCGACAGCGTGCTTTATATTTCGGCGTGGCCGAAGGACGGAATTAAGTCTGAGATCAGCATCAAGCTCGGCTATGCCACCAAAAATGCGGCGGGGGTCAAAGCCAGCGTCGGCAAGGACAGCTTCAAACTGTTCATCAAAGACGAGCGCGCGTATGTCGCCGACGCCACGCAAGAACTGAAACTCTTGGATGTCATGAAGAAGGGTGCACTGCTCGTCGTTGAAGCTACGGCCGAGAACGGAACAGTGGTGACTGATACTTATTCTCTCAGCGGCATCACGCAGGCGCTCCAGGCACAGACAGCAGCGTGTCCCTGATACTTTAACGGCTTGCTCGTTCCGGATTGCGCACCTGAACATACAGCGCGCCCTCGCCACCATGGCGCGCGGAAGCGGTTTTGAAACTAACAACGATAGCCCGCAGATCCGGCTCAGAGAGCCAGCCCGGGACATTGCGCTTCAAGACACCAGGTTCAATGGGTGCAATCGTCCATGGCTCGTCATCACGATCCCGGTTTTGACGCGCACCTTTGCCGGTAATCACCAGCACCCAGCGATGACCTTGGCTGTAGGCTGAATACAAAAACCGGCGCAGGGCCGCATGCGCCTCGCTTTGCCGGAGGCCGTGCAAATCGATGCGTGCATCAATCGCGATTTGGCCTGACCCAAGTTTTCGCGCTTTGCGTTTGTCGAAATCACTCAGTGGCGGCGACTTAGACAACACGGGCGGATCGCGGTCCGGTCTTGAAATTGGATCGATTTGCGGTTTTCGGTTTGGGGCAGCCGGCAAGGCCTGCCCGGTGAGATTGGCCCGGTTCACGCCTTCTGACTTAAGTGCCAGTTCCAAGGCCTCAGTCGCCGTGTGAACTCGCGACTTGGCTTTCTTCAGAGGCTCAAGCGTGCGCGCCGTATGCGACCACAACGCTTCGTCATCTTCCGAAAGGTGACGCTTGCGGCCACCCGAGGCTTTGCCCGGCTTTTTCATTGGGTGCTGGAAGCGTTTGGGTGCAGTACAAAAAAGCGGCCGGGATGTTTGGTAATTCCAGCGAGCTGACCCGCACGATCTCCCGAGCCAAAATAGAGGTCGCCGCGCTCAGGCCCGCGAATGGCCGAACCGACATCTTGCGCAATCATCAGCCGCGCGAAACCATCACCCGTTGCCGATGCGTGTGTCAGCGTGGGCGCACACACATAGACCGGCGAGCCAATCGCATGCACGCTTGTATCGACCGCGAGGCTGCGGTCTGGGCTAAGGGGAATGTGCATCACGCCCAGGGCGCTGTTAGCCTCAGCGCCTTTGAGCGGACGGAAAAACACGAACGATTGGTTCTGCCACATTGCCCGGCGCCCGCGTTCGGCATCGGCAGACAGCCACGCCTTCATGCTATCGAGCGACATCTGATCGAACGTGAAATGGCTTTGGTCGATCAGGTAGCGGCCAACTGACGTGTACGGGTGCCCGTTCTTGCCGTCGTAAGTGATGCGCAGCGCGCTGCCATCGGGCAGACGGACGAGACCCGAGCCTTGGATGTGCAGAAAGAAACAATCCACCGCGTTTTCGAGCCAGATCAATTCAAGGCCTTGGCCCGAAAGTGCGCCGCATTCGATGTCTTCACGCGTGGCGAAGGGTTCGCGTCCCGAAGCGGTTTGGCGCGCGTGCGTCAGGGCCTGTCCGACGGTGCCGCGTTCAGCATCCGAAACGAGATTTACGAGATCGGGCGGCCGCCGGTACACTGGAATCGTGAAACGCTCCGTTGGCACGAGCGACCCTTCGAGCTCAGGCTCGTAGTAGCCGGTCAGCAGCCCTTCGGCCCCATTGTGGCGTACAATTTGAGGCGTGAAGTTCGTTTCGAAAAATGTAACCGCCTGTTGCGGACTGACAGCCCCGCATGCGGCCAGCCGCTCCGCCATTTCGCTCAGTGCTGCAAGGCCGGCTTGCACTTGCGTTGCCTGCGACTCGAGCTTCGCAACATGCGCCTTCACGGGACCTGCAGACAGAACGAAGGCTTTGAAGGCCGCTGCATGATTATCCCTCGCCCAACCCGGAAGGGCCGCGAAAGCAACCGGCTCGAACGTGGCGCAGATCGCGGTCATATTGGCTGGTGGAAATCCGAGGGGCATTGTTTGTCATGCCCGCCGGACGGCCAGGCCCGTCATAGGCGAATTGATGGGACTAGTTGAGAGGATCCGTTGCGATCAATTTCCAGTTCGGATTGCGGCGCGCGCTGGCGGTTGAAACATCGCGGCTAAACGTCCACACGTCGGTCACATCTTTAACGGTCTCGGGATCGCCCTCAATGACCGCACCGGATTTGTCGCGCGTTGCTGTAATCAGCTGACTGACAAAGCGCATAGTAATTTGAGCCGCGCCTTTTTCCATTTCCGCATGGATCATGTCGGCCTTGCTGATGCCGACAAAGGTTTGATCAAACTTCTCGCCGCGCTTTTCACGATCGGTGATGGCAGAGCCAAAGATGTCGGCAACCGATGAGTTTAACAGATCACGCAGTGCCTTGCGGTTGCCCTCGGCAAAGGCCGTCACGATCACTTCATAGGCATGCTTGGCGCCTTGAACAAAATGATCGGGATCGAACCCAGGATCAGCCTTGAGAATCTCTAAAAGACCTTTGGTCAGCACCGTGTCACCGCCAATTTGACGGACCCGTTCTTCAGCCAGATTGACCGTTGGCTCAGCCAGAGCCTGCGGGGCTGGTGATGGCTTATCGCGGTCCCTGCGCGCCGGCAGTGTCACAACTTTATCTTGGCCCGGCGCCGTCTCGGTGCGGCTTGCTTGACGCGCGCGCTGCTCGATACGGCTTTCCTCATCGCCGGTGCGTCGCCCCAAGACGCTTCTGAGCTTGAAAATGGCAGCCACCGCAACCACAAGCGTCAGAAGAGTAAAGACGTCGATTTGTCCATCCATTTTGGAAACTTTCCCGGCAGCGCCGTTCGGGCGCCATCTGTTCATAACACAATTAAAGTCTATGTAGGGACGATGACGACTGCGGTCCAGGCCCTACAATGTACTAAGCCTCCCCAAACTGAGGGGCTGAGCCGTAAAAAAATGCATGTCACCAATGCGTGAGCTGGAAAGCTTAATGCGATGCGCTTAGTTTTGCTCGCCGTCTTTATTGTGTTTCCGCTGCTGGAAATTGCGCTGCTGGTCAAACTTGGCGCCGTGCTAGGCTTCTGGCCGACGTTTGGCCTCGTTATCGGCACGGCGATACTGGGCTCATCGGTGCTCCACCACCAAGGCTTCGCGGTGCTGCGCCGCAGCCAGGAAGCCCTCGCGGAAGGCCATCCTCCCATCGGGCCGGTGGTGGATGGCGTCTTTTTGCTGATCGCAGGCTTATTCTTGATTGCCCCCGGGTTGATCACTGACAGCTTCGGGCTCTTGCTCCTGGTGCCGCCCGTGCGCCGGGCAATTGCACGCTGGTCATTCCGGACCGTACTGGCGAATGGCAAGGTTTCTGGAAGCGTTTTTAAACAAACGCGCGAGTCTCGATGGCGCAAAACTGGTCCTGCCTCCGGTCCCGTCAATGAACGGCCGCGGCCTCCTGGACGACACACATCCGAAAGTCAGGTGATCGACGGCGAATTCGAACGCATAGACGAGCGGACAGCAGATCCTAGAAGGCGTCCTCCAGCTCCACCGGACGAGTGAGATGTTTGCAGCCCCCACCAAGGCATGATAGCGACAG
>JANNXL010000013.1:0-6010 GCA_031409575.1 Hyphomicrobium sp. | reverse complement strand
TGACCGTAAAAGCCGTCAAACCGTTTCCAAAGGCTGTCACGCTCGTCGAGGTTAAGGCAAACCCGAAACTCTCAAAAATGAGCCTCGTTGCCTCGATGCGGCTTTCGGTACAGCCGGTGACGCGGGATGAATGGGATGAAGTTTGCCGGATGGGAGGGCTTGCAGCGGGAACTCGATCCAAGGCCGCCAAGTGAACAGCGCCCGAAATGGAACTCCCATGCCGGAATTCGATGAGCAGCAGGCGCGCCGGTTCATCCTTGCGAACACCCGCCTCGTCTGCCCTCCGCTGGTTCCAGAAATCAAGTTGTACCTGGCCGACGAGAGCGTACCGATTTGGCAGCAGACGGAAAAGGAACTTGGCGAAACGAACTTGCCACCGCCTTATTGGGCGTTCGCGTGGGCGGGTGGACAAGCCTTGGCGAGGTATATTCTCGATACGCGGCAACTCTTGGCTGACAAAACCGTTCTAGACTTGGGGGCTGGCTCTGGCCTTACCTCCATCGCTGCCATGATGGCGGGCGCCCGCCACGTTCTAGCGGCCGACATCGACCGCTTCTCACGAACCGCAGTGCACCTGAACGCCGCAGAAAACCAAACCGTCGTCGCAACCACCGGCGAAGACCTGCTCGCCGCAGCACCCGCCAAATTCGACGTTATTCTCGTTGGTGATCTGTTTTACGAGCGCCAGCTTGCCAGCCGCGTCACCGGCTTCATCGAAACTGCGGCCGCTCAAGGCGCCGCCGTGTTGATTGGCGACCCGCAAAGGACGTACTTCCCCAAAGGCCGTTTCACGCATGCGGCCGAATACAAAGTGCCTGTGACGCGCGAATTAGAAGATTCCGAGATGAAGGTTACGGTCGTTTGGCGCCTGTGATCCCTGGACTAAAAGTGCGCCAGCCGTACAGCGCTGCATCCGAAACACCCGTCTTCTACTTAGGACCTAGTTGCGGCAGCCCCTAGAACTTAGCAGTATGAGAAAAAATAAGAAATCGACCGGGAGGCTAGCCCATGACAGACAAAATTTACCCCGTTCCCTCCGAATGGGCCCGCAAGGCGTGGATCAATGCCGAGCAGTACGCCACGCTTTACAAGCGCTCTGTTGAAGACCCGAATGGTTTTTGGGGGGAGGCAGGCCGCCGCCTCGACTGGATCAAACCCTACACCAAGGTCAAGAACACCTCATTCGATCCTGCCAATGTCTCGATCAAATGGTTCGAAGACGGCACGCTCAATGTGTCCGTCAATTGCATCGACCGGCATCTGGCAACCCGCGGCGATCAGGTCGCGATCATCTGGGAAGGCGATGATCCGACGGTCGACGAAAAGATAACCTATCGCCAATTGCATGAGCGGGTTTGCAAGTTCGCCAACGTGCTCAAAGCGATGGGTGTCAAAAAAGGTGATCGCGTCACCATTTATCTGCCGATGATCCCGGAAGCCGCCTACGCCATGCTGGCCTGCGCACGTATTGGTGCCATCCACTCGATCGTTTTCGGCGGATTCTCAGCCGACAGCCTTCAGAACCGCGTGGAAGACGCGGAAAGCAAAGTCATCATTACGTCTGATGAGGGGTACCGTGGCGGCAAGACCGTACCGCTGAAGAAGAACACAGACGAAGCCTTGAAGAAGTGCAAAGGCGACGAAAAGGTGCTTGTCGTGCGCCGGACAGGCAATCCAGTGCCCATGACCGAGGGCCGCGATCTCTGGCTGCACGAAGAAATCGTGCGCGTCAGCGCCGATTGCCCACCCGAAGAGATGAGCGCGGAAGACCCGCTGTTCATTCTCTACACATCAGGCTCGACCGGCAAACCAAAGGGCGTATTGCACACAACTGGCGGGTATTTGCTGCACGCTGCCATGTCACATCAGTACGTTTTCGATTATCACGATGGCGATGTTTACTGGTGTACGGCAGACGTCGGCTGGGTGACAGGCCACAGCTACATCGTTTACGGGCCACTGGCGAATGGCGCGACCACGCTCATGTTCGAGGGCATCCCCAATTATCCAACCGCATCACGCTTCTGGGACGTGGTCGACAAGTGGGATGTCAATATTTTCTACACCGCCCCTACAGCTATTCGTGCCCTGATGGGCTTGGGCGACGACTTCGTGAAGCGTTCCAGCCGCGCGTCATTGCGCCTGTTGGGTTCGGTCGGCGAGCCGATCAATCCGGAAGCGTGGGAGTGGTATCATCGCGTTGTGGGCGAAGGCCGCTGCCCCATCGTCGACACTTGGTGGCAAACCGAAACGGGCGGCGCCATGATCACCCCGCTGCCCGGCGCCATAGATATGAAACCGGGATCGGCCAGCAAGCCGTTCTTCGGCGTACAGCCGGCGCTCGTCGATGATAAGGGCGAAACGCTGGAAGGCGCGACGCAAGGCAATTTGATCATCAAGGACAGCTGGCCTGGACAAGCACGCACGATCTACGGCGATCACGAGCGCTTTGCGCAAACCTACTTCTCGACCTATCCTGGGACCTACTTCACCGGCGACGGCTGCCGGCGCGATGAAGACGGCTATTACTGGATCACGGGCCGCGTTGACGACGTGATCAACGTCTCGGGACACCGCATGGGCACAGCCGAAGTTGAAAGCGCGCTGGTATCTCACGCCGCCGTGGCCGAGGCCGCCGTCGTCGGCTATCCGCACGACGTCAAGGGTCAAGGCATCTACTGTTACGTGACGCTGATCGCCGGTGAAACGGGCAGCGACGGGCTGAAGAAAGACCTCGTGAAGACGGTGCGCCAGGTGATTGGGCCAACAGCGTCGCCCGACCTCATCCAGTTCGCACCCGGCCTGCCCAAGACACGCTCGGGCAAAATCATGCGCCGCATCCTGCGCAAGATTGCAGAAGATGATTTCGCGAGCCTCGGCGATACCTCCACATTGGCCGACCCCACCGTCGTCGATGATCTGATCGCAAACCGGCAGAACAAGAAGCCAATTTAAGCCGCCGTCGTGTCACGAGACGGCGGATCACGAACAAAAAGGCGCAGCTTTGGCTACGCCTTTTTAAGTTCCAGATAACACATCAAACTCAACCGGAGATTCGCAGGGTTGTTAGCCGCTCGGCAATTTCCCGGAACGCCGCGATCAGATCATCGGCGTCATCTGCGTCAAAGAAATTATCATTTCCACTGCATGTTCGCAGCATGGCTTCGGCGTTAGCCGGGGCTTGGAAGCCAATTGTAAAGACCGTGACGTCCGATCCCGGCTTCTTCATGTTGTCACACAACGCCAAAGTTTGTGCGCCTGCACTGTCAGCCGCGAAATAGTCCGTCGAGTTCATATTGTTTGCACGGTAGCTCATGTTAAATTCGCCATCCGTCATCAGAATAACCGCCTTGATGACATCAGGCGACGAGGGCTGGGGCCGCTGATCTGGAGGCCAGAATGAAGCCCACTTTGGCGATAGAAAATACCAGCCCCAGGCCAATCCGATATGACCTGCCGTTCCGCCAGCTGGCATCAATGCATCGATACGGGCTTTGAAAGCATTGCGCTGAGTTGTGTTCCAAAGATCAGTCAGCGGCACAACGGACGCTGCCGGGCAGCTGTACCAAGGATTGAGTGTGGTATTGCTCACCCCGAGATAACCGCCCGTGGACGGGGTGGCATCCGTCTGGCCAGCAGGCCCGCCGCTGCGCTCCACCACGCACGAATCAATCGCCGAGCTGGCACCAGAAACGGCGTGTTTGTATGCCCCTGCATTCACAGAAGCGGAATAAGGTACGAGCGACAGGCGAATGGCACCGGGATTTGGGTTTGAGGCAAAAAGGGTGTCGACGACATCTTTTGCAGCGGTCTTCAAGCTATTGATCTTGCCCAGATCGGCCATTGAGCCCGTGATATCGACCACAAGTGACAATTCCACTTTGCGGGATTTGAAAACCGTTTGGCTCTGCCGCGAGAAATCGAGCGTCGGCTGGAGATTTGCAATCTGACCGACCAGCGATGAAAGCGATCCATCGACCCGGACGCTTACTGACGAGTGAGACCGGTGGGGCGTCGTTTGGAGCTCACCAAGCACCAAGCCATTCATGGAGATTTCGGACCGGCGCGCATCAAAGAAGGCGCGCGCCGTATCGATAATCTGCGTGTCCGATACGCCGTCTTGATCCATGAGCTTTGCCGCTGCAAGAGCTGCGGCATCAAGCGCTGCCTGAACGCGTGTGGTGACATTGTTCAACCGGGAACTATCGTAGGCAAGTCCAATTGAGACGCAGAGCACAATCGAACTCAAGCCAAAGATAACCGCTACCGATCCGCGGTCGTCGCCACGGAATCGATCAAAGCTTCGCCTCATAAGTAAGCTCCCACCGCCCAATCAGAGAATTGCCACATCATTAGGACGTGCAAAGGATAATGGACGGCAAAGAAAGCGGCCTCGGGCACCCCGAGTGTTTTGCTATGATTTCGAAACCGTAAAGGTTTGGCGCAAAGTGAAGGTGCTTGAGAACTCCGAACGTCCAATCACGAACCCGGCGTCATCAGCGCCTTCGGTTGGCCCAATGGATCTGCAGTCGGTGCTGGCGCGGCGGTGGCTGCGAACCTCGGCTTTGGAAGCGGCATATCCCGGCCAGCAAGAGCTTGAACCATCGTGATCTTCTGCCAGATCTTGGAAGCAAGGTTCGACGTCAGACGCTCGATGTCACCGACCGTATCAACAATAGCCGGATCACTCAGCTTTTCGGCGTAAAGTGCCGCAAGTTTTGCAGCCAGAGACAGCATCTCAGAACAATAGTCGAGATAGCGCATCAACTCGAACGGCGTGAGGTCGTGATTAGGCGAGGAAGTCGTTCGAGCCGCGCCCAGCATACTGGGGTCCTTGGTCAACTGATGCATGTCAATGACATGGATGATCGACCGTAACTCATGCAGTGCGGAAAGGGCCCTGCCCCGCTTCCATCGTGTTTCCAAAGTCGACAGGAAAAACGTGGCTCCGCCTAACAACAGGGTCAAGTTCATCCCGGCATCGAGCCCTTGCATCACGTCCGAGAGCTGGTCGGAACCCTTCAGCGCTAGTGCTTCTCGGATCAGAAATCCGATTGTGAGCAGCGCTGTTATGACAACGGCTGTAAGTGCCATCCGCAACAGCCAATGAGGCTTGGCAACGGTTTCGATGCGGCCCGCTGTCTGGCGCGAAAGACCTGCAAGATCCTGGCACACTTGCGACAGACCCGAACCCGGAAACCGGGACTCTATCCGCGCTTCGAGTTCTTCGATGGTCTTGGTAATCTTGAGCGCATCAAGCGTGCGGTACATCGCCTCCACTCCCCGTCTGACATGTCAGCAAGCACCGGTTATCAGCGTCCGCGTTTAGCATGGCATACATAACTGTCACACGTGAAGCCGTTACCGACATCTAAACGAAGGCGCAACTGCGGTCCCAAAACCGTTCCAATTGAAGTGTGGCAGCCGGAATTTGAGCGGATTTCCTCAAACGAAGCATCAACGAAGACAAATGTTCAGCAAAAATTTGCGATGTTTCCCGCATGGTCAAGTGCGCGCTGCTTCAAGCGCGATCGTGTGCGTTGGTCCGTTTGCGTTAGATTTCATTAATGCGTCACCAGAGTTCCGTCTTGCGGGTGTGTGCGTGCCTGTTGCTGGCTGTCGTGCCGGTTCAGTCTGCACGTGCGCAATCCTTTTTTCAGAAGCTTTTCGGATGGGCAAGCAGCTCGGGTTCAAAAACCGAAGTGCCGGCCCCCACAAAGCCTGTTCCATCGCTTGGGTCGTTTGCGCGCTCCGGCTCATTTGGAAACGGGCACACTCAATGGAGTGGCACTGACGACGATGACGCTGCTACCGGCTCGTTCCGCACCCTGTGCGTGCGCACCTGCGATGGATATTACTTTCCGATAAGTTCGCGCGCCTCAAGCCGGAGATTTTCCCGCGATGCCCGGCAGTGCCAATCGATGTGCGGTGACGAAGCTATGTTGTTCTACTTACCGAGAGACAGCGACGAAATCAAAAATATGACGGATACCAGCGGCCGGCTGTACAG
>JANNXL010000012.1:0-2461 GCA_031409575.1 Hyphomicrobium sp. | reverse complement strand
CGATGTGCATACCCGGCAGGGTACGATGGTCCCTGCTGAAAATCACTCGCCAGGAGGAAACAAGTGAGCACTTTTAACCATACCGGGCTGATGCACGACATCAACGAAGCGCTGGGCCCGTTGCGGAAGTCGCAAGCCGAGGCCATGCAGGGTTTCGGGCAGCTGGCGCGCGTCTCAATGATGGACGGCGCGATCAGCGCGAAACACAAGGAGCTGATGGCGCTGGCCATCGGCATCACGCAGCACTGCTCGGGGTGCATCGCGTTCCACATCAAGGCTCTGCACAGGCTTGCATGTACCCGCGCTGAGCTCGAGGAGATGCTGACAGTGTGCGTGTACATGGGCGGCGGACCGGCCTTGATGTACGCGGCCGAGGCCTTGAAGGCGTGGGACAGCATGGCACCGACACCGACAAACACACGGCACAAGGCGATGCCTGGCGGCGTTCCCGGCGTGCCCGCTCAAGGGGAAGCGGCCGCTCCCTAAGCGGGCTGAACGACCCGCTCCGCTCGCCACCCGCTACAGCCGCCTTCGAAAAGACCAGCTGTGCCCCGAAGGATGGTCGCCCAACGCGCATATCTGGCCGCGTTGAGATGGACATAGTCGGGCTGGTAGTATTTGCCGACAGGCCGCCCGTGCTCGCCAAGCAGGCAGGTCGTACAGTCGACAAAATGTGTCGAAGCGTCTTCCGCGCAGCTCTCCAACGCTAGCCGATTGAGTTCAGAAAACTCATCAGCGTAGATCCACTTGGCCGGGCTGTGTTTCGTAGATGGGTAGTAGATGGGGATCTGGCCACGACCTTTTCCTGCGCATCGAAGACGGCGTCATGGGGCTCGCGTTCGTGGCCGCAGCCGTCGAGAGTGCAGGAACCGCTCGGTGGGTGCACATGCCTTCGACATAGCAAGAGTCGCTGCGAAAAAAGCCTTTCGCCAAATGGTCGGGCATGGCGCGCCGGGGCCCGTCGTTGATATGGGGCAGGCAGCATGAGCTGGTGGTGGACCGATAGGTCACCATACCCTCAACTGCAAAGACCTCTATCGCCCGGTCGAGCCGCGCCCATCAGCCGACTGAGTTTAAGGGGCCGCCAGCCCCAGCCGTCAAGCCGCCGACTGCGCCGTCCCGCACGACGGGCAATGCGGATAGAACGCGTTCTTTCGAACACCACACACGTCCCCGCCTGGCCGAGTACCGGTGCAGAAGTCGAACAGCTTCAGGCCACAGTACACGCAGTTGTCGACCTTCACGCCATCGACCTCTGCCGGAACAGGTCGCTCGCAGCCCGGGCAGACCTTGTTGACAATCTTCTGCACCGCCTGGACCTTGTCCAGTGCTGCGCGGCGCTCTGCCTCGGTGCGAGCGGCTTCCGCCTGGCGACGCGCCAGGTAGCCCTGCATCCACTGGATGCCATAGTGCCCACCCACCAAGGAGAGCAGCAGGCCGGCACCATACCGCACGTAGCCCCCGTAGGATGGAAGGTAGGGCACGAGCTCCACGAAGAATGCGAACAGCGAGAACAGGATGAAACCGCGAGCCAGCGGCCAGTGGCTGCTGTTGCGTTTCCTGGCGATGAGCCAAACCGAGATGAGCAGCAAAGGCCCTGTCAGGGCCAGCCGGAACCCGAAAATCTTCAGCTCCTGGGCACGTGATGCGCTCTGAAACTGTGGCTGGGCGTCTCTCAGTTGGTCGTTTTGGATTGAACGCGCCTCGGCCTCTTCCCGTAGCGCCGCGCGCTGCTGCGAGTTCAGATCTTCCACCTTGACCTGGGCTTCCCGCAGGGAGCCGCTCAAGCTCTCAAGCTCCTTGGTCTGGCGCAGCAGTTCGACGTCCTGTTTGACAGCATCGGGATTGGTGGAGGTGACGCTGCGGGTGGCAAGCCAGTTGCGGTTGGCGTTTTGGCCTGTGACGTAGGCAGTCTGGCGCGCCGCGGCGACACCGCGGGCTTCGGTCAACTGGGGCTCGAGCTTGCGCCGGGCATCCTCAGCGACTGAAATTCGGTTGCGCGCCTCCCGCAGAACAGTCTGGTTGGTGAAGCTCTCCACCGAGATGGGTTTGGTCGCAGACGGAATGTCCGCAATGAGTTTGCCGCCAAGGCCAATCAGGAAGGCGGCGAACACCAGGGAAACCAGCCACATGCTGAATGCAAAGAGCCTTTCGGGGGCGTAGAAGGACTTGAACATGGGATCGGTGGACGGTAGAGGTGAAAGGGTAGTCGGCTTGCTGTGGTTTGCAGGGTAACCGCGAAGCGGGTGTCGCGCCGGGCCGCGAGCGCCAAAGTGTCAGCCTTGAGCAGCGGCTGACACTTCAGCAGGAACCTTGCTTCGGGCAAGCGTCGGGCCGGTCACTGGCCGGCAACGGGCAGCGATTGACCTCGAAAGGTGATGCGGACAGCAGTGTGGTGAGCCCGCTGGCCACCATCGACGCGGCCCAGAACACGAAGAACGCGATCGTGTAGACCCCCAGG
>JANNXL010000011.1:0-13475 GCA_031409575.1 Hyphomicrobium sp. | reverse complement strand
GCTCTGATCGCCTCCGCGGTCAGAGCGTGTGCAATTCTCTGCGATGGACTTCCATCGTGAATTTTCACGCGGGAAGCGCGCCATAGGCCGGTTCCCAGGTTTGACGTGTCGTCCGCCGCGCCTTTTCTGATTTCGTGACAGTCGACGGGGTCAATTTAACACCCGCACCGAAGCAATCGGTGCAGCAGTTGTCATCGGACGCGTGATCCAAACTCAAATCTTGGCCCGCCCCGTTGCACGTTACACATCGTGCCCGTGTGCTTCGAAGCCTCCAGTACCGGGCAACGGCCGCGCTCACATCTTTGGCGACGGCAATCTCTATCGAGCCAAGGAGTGAGATCGTGGCCAGAACGATCAGGACGTGGCCGACGGCCGGATAGCCGCCCGCGTAGGCTGTAAAGGCCATACCTGCGCGAATAAGGGATCGGGCGATGTAGGGAGCGGACGGGAGATAGCGTAACAAAGTTTGCATAATACGGATCCTGCCTGGGAACGCGATGACTCGTTGCTGTTCCAATTGACCGTATTTTCCGGTGCGCCCGGCGAGAACGAAGAAGAAGTGATCAGCTTATTCCCAAACGCCTATTGAACGGGCGCCAGGAAGAGATAGGCATGCCTCCGTGAATCATTCCGGCCTCCCCTTCAATACGCGCTGTGCGTTTTGAACAAGCTGCCGGGCGTCTGCGTGAGGATGTAGATGTCAAGCAGCAGCGACCAGTTTTCAATGTAATAGAGATCATGCTCGACACGCTTTTCGATTTTCTCCGGTGTATCGGTTTCACCGCGCCAGCCATTGATCTGCGCCCAGCCGGTAATGCCGGGTTTCACTTTGTGGCGCGCGAAATAGCCATCGACCACTTCGTCGTAAAGCCGGTCGGCGGCTTTGGCTTCGAGCGCGTGCGGGCGCGGGCCAACCAATGAAAGTTCACCCGTCATCACATTGAACAGCTGCGGCAGTTCATCCAAACTTGTGCGGCGGATGAAACGGCCGACGGCCGTCACGCGCGTGTCATTGCGCGATACAAGCGTCCGGGCTGAGGGATCGCACACCGCAGTGAACATCGAGCGGAACTTCCACACTTCGATCAGTTCGTTGTTGAAGCCGTGCCGCTTCTGGCGGAAGAACACCGGACCTTTGCTATCGAGCTTGATAGCAATGGCAATCGCGGCCATCACAGGCGCGAGCAGTATCAGGGCCACGGTGGCAACTATCTTATCGAAGGACCACTTCACAACCGTGCCCCAGCCGGTGATCGGCTTGTCGTAAAGGTCGATCATGGCGACGGTACCGACGTGACTGTAGGTGCGCGGCGAGAAACGGATCGTGGTTGCCTTGGCCGGAAGCTTTACGTCGGCTGGCAAAACAGACAACTCACGCACAACGGCGGCTAAGCGCTTCTCAGCTGCAATTGGCAGGGCCACGATGACAAGATCGACGCGCGTTGAGCGGCAGAATGTGACAAGCGCTTCAAGCCCGCCCAAGCACGGATAGCCGCCGATGCTGACGGGCGAGCGGCCGCCTGCACGATCATCGAAAATGCCCGCGATGCGGATATCGACGCCGGCGTCGGCTTCGAGCTGGTGAATGACGTCTTCCGTCACATCGCCCGCGCCATAAATCACCGCGCGCCGGTTGAGACGGCCTTCGCGGGCCCACGCGACCAGTTTGCGTGCCAGGAGCAGGCGCACAATGACAAAGGCTCCAAGTCCAGCGGCGAACCAAAGCCCGACCCAGCCGCGCGAGATTTCAGCGCCGTATTTCATGAAGAACAGCGCGGTTTCTAGACACCCGAACGCTAAGGCCCAGCCCATGGCCAGACGCGGCAGACGGCGCAGCAGGTCGGCCGCGTTCCAGGTTCTGTAGAGCCCGAGCACTTCAAAGATGAGAATGGCAAGTGCGCTCGTCGCGGTGATCGTCACGAGGTACGGCGTCGTCCAAACCTTGCCTGGTTCAACGATGTACGCCAGCGCCAGCGCGATCCCGGTTGCAATTGCAAGCACACCGTCGGCCAAACGCACCAAACCGCCAAGAACGCCAGGAGTAATGAAGCTCATCTTCCCGCGCTGATGGAAGTCGGCAAGCCTCGGTATCGGCTCTGCAATGGCAGAGGCGATTGCAGGTGCGGAAGCTTTCAACAACATGAAACGGGGGACCGGTCAGAACTCAAAGTTTAACAAGTTCTGAACGACGCAGGGTTCGTGCCAACGTGCCGGGCACGGACAGGCCGGGCGGCTTTAACGGCGTAAGAGCGTTAACGCTGAGACGTCTCGCTGTAAAAAGCCAGGACGGCCGTGGTCATGGCGGCAACCGTAAACAGGCTGCCGACGCGGGCCTTGAGCTGTTCAGCCCGGGCGTGAGCTGCGGCTGGATTGCTCAGAACATCGAGCAGCGATGCCGTAAGCGCGGGGACATCATCAGGCGGGATAAGGTCCAGCCCCGTGCCCTCCGTGATCTCGGGGATGCCGCCGACGTTCGTCGCGATGAGGGGAATGCCCGTGGCGCCTGCTTCCAGTACAACGTAGGGAAAGCTTTCAGCGCGTGAGGGCACCACGAGACAGCGCCCAAGCGGGAAGGCCTGGGCGGCTGGCATGGCGCCGGGAAACGTGACGGACGCCTCAAGTTCCAAGTGCTTGGCAAGCGTCTTGAGGGTCTCGCTGTCGGGGCCTGAGCCAACGATGATCGCGTGAACCGCTTGCGTTGCCGAGACCCGTTTGAGGGCTTGGAGCAGGACATCAACGCCCTTCAGGTCGCGAAGTTCGCCAATGAACAGCACATCGGCGGCATTGGCGCTGGGCACGTGTGGCGCGAAGTCTGCTGGTCCGAGCCCGTTGGGGATCACACGAGCGGGAACAGCGCCAATGCCGACGCGCGCATCGTATCTGCGCCGCGCGTAGTCGCTTTCAAAAATGAAACCGCTGGTCACCGGCCGCATAAGCTCTTCGAGCTTGAGGTAGACGCGGCCCTCAAGGCTGTCGGGCCGGTAGTGAATTGTGCCGCCATGGGGGGTGTAAAAAGTTGAAACGGTGCGTCCGCTCGTGCGCAACGTGCGCCCTGCTAAGCGCGCATAAGCGCCGCCCTTGGCACCGTGGCCATGCAACACGGAGGCATTTGCGGTTTGTGCAAAGCGCGCAAATGCACGGATCGCCGTTACGTCGCCAACGCCGGGTCTGCGGCTCATGGGAATGCGGCAAAGACCAAGTGTTAAGTGGGGTTCGAGCGCGGCAAAGCGTGCATTAGTCAGGCTGTCGCTCGCCGTACTGTCCGCCATGACGCCGACGTCGTGGCCGCGCGCCGCTTGTTCGGCTGCCAGATCAAGAACGTGCCGGAAAAGCCCGCCAACGGGTGCGCGCATACAGTGCAGGATACGAAGGCGGTCTGTCACGAACGTCTTTCAAACGCAAAGTTCAAAGGGCTGCGGCGTTTCAGAGGAAGCGCTCGTGAACGAACACGGTGTCGCCAGCCTGTATGACATAGTCTCCCGGTGCTTCGATCACCTCGACGAAGCCGTTAACCCGGCGCGTGAGGCGGTACGAGCGCATACTGGCGCGGTCGGAGTGACCACCAGCAATGGCGATTGCCGTTTCAATGGTCATGCCAGAAACGTACGGATACTGCCCTGCCGTCTTCACTTCGCCCAAGATGAAGAACGGCCGGTTTTGCTGAATATCGACGGTCACTTGAGGGTCGCGAACATATTCAGCACCGAGTTTGGCGCGGATGCCGGCGGCGAGGTCCTTAACCGTTTTGCCGCGTGCCGTGACGGAACCGATCAGCGGAACAGTGATGGTGCCGTCGTGATCGACGGTGTAGCCGCGCGACAGATTGGGCTGACCGTAAACGAACACGCGCAAGCGGTCCCCGGTATCAAGGAAGTAAGGTCCGTCAGTGTCGGCTACCGCTTGCGGCCCGCCGCTAAAACCCGCAGGCGTCACCGGCGGCGCGCCGAAAGTTGTCTGCGAAGCCTGATAGACGGCCGCTTCAGGTGGAGGGCCCGCATCCGAGCCCAAAATCGGGCCGTCGCTCAGGATTGCCGCGCCAATGGCGTCGAACGACGTGTTCTCTGCGCACCCGGGCAACATGGTGAGAACAGCAGCGGCTACGAGAGCCCATCGGGAATGGTGGCGCAGTGACATCAACTTAAACAACCCGTCTGACTGGTGGGCGCACAATCGGCGGGGCGTCCCTCCTGCAGGCCGCCTTGGGGCACAGCTTAGGCAGGGTGAGTTAAGAAAAGCTGACCAGGCGCAATTTTTTGGGACAGTTAAGGAATTGCTTAACTTTGCAGGTTCTAAATGGGGACAGTGCTTCATCAGTTGTTCGGGTTTTATAAATGCGCGCCGGCCCTCAACCTCCCTCTGATCAGATTGATGTGACCGATCTGATGAAGACCGTGCTGCGCCGGGTGCCTCGCATTGTGTTGTGGTCGGCGTTGGCTGGCTCTCTCACCTATTGCATCTCGTCGATGAAGGCACCGGGATACGAGTCTGAAACGCAGCTCGCCATCGTCGCGAAAGGTGCTGGCAATCCGCTTGATCCCAAACGGGATGGCGGCTCGCCCGATAGCGTCAACGTCCGCATGGACAAGGAAGCCGTCAACACGCATGTGCGCGCCATGCTGTCGCCAGATCTCGGCGCAGCACTTGCCAAGGAAATGGGCCTGGCCTCGAAGGTTGAGTTCAACAGCGCGCTCGGTTCGGTTGACCAGCTTTCGGCCATCTTGCGTCTTGCAGGGATCGGCGCCCCACGTCCCGGTGAGACCGAGCAAGACCGCGTAGTCGGCGAATACTTCAAGCGGCTTGAAGTCTATTCGCCAAAAGAAAGCCGGTTTATCGGCATCCGCTTCACGTCAACCGATGCGGAGCTGGCAGCAAACATTGCCAATAGGGTTGCGGAAACCTACCGCGAGACTCTCGCGTCGCAAAGCCTTGCTGAAACCGACGAAGTTCAAAAAGTTCTGGCTCCCAAGATCGCGCAACTCAAGACCGAGGTGAGCGCGGCTGAGGGAGACGTGGAGCGCTTCAAGGGCGAAGCCAACATCTTCAAAGGCGGCCAGCAGTCGACGGGGCTCAACGAGCAGCAGCTGGGTGAACTCACTGGCGAGCTGATCAAATCCAAGGCGGCACGCAGCGAAGCCGATGCGCGTCTCAGATCATCGCGCGAGATGGTCAAGGCCGGTAGTGCCGAGGCGCTGCCGGACGTGCAAAAGTCTCCGCTAATATCGAACCTCATCCAAAGCCGCGTGCAGCTTGAGCGCCAGATTTCCGAGAACGCTGTTGCCAATCTTCCCGGCCACCCTGTCAGCCGTAAGCTTGAAGCCGATCTTGCAGGCCTGCGCCGGCAGATCTCCAGCGAGATCGCCAAGATTGCCGATAGCATCGACAAAGAGGCCAAGATTGCGGCTCTGCGCGAAGAAAGCATTACAAAAAGCTTGAATGAAGTGAAGGCGCGTGTCGTCACCACGAGCCCCGATGAAGTGAAGCTGCGCGCCCTGGAAGCCACAGCAAAATCAAAGCGCGCTGAACTCGAACGGCTTGAATCTCAGTTCGAAGCCAACCGGGTGAAAGCCGATAGCCGCGCTGTTGGCGTCGAAGCCCAGATCATCACGCGAGCCCGGCCGTCCAGCGTGCCTGTCTCGCCCAAGAAACTTGCCAATGCACTCCTTGTCTCGACCGCGACGCTGCTTCTCGCCCTCGCTCTCGTCGTGACCCGGGGATTGCTCGCCGGCGCGCGCCGCCAAGCCGCGCCGGCGTCTCGTTCTCACGGCGGCGACCGCCGTGCGCCTTCGCCCGGCGACCGCCGGGTGGAGCCTGCAATTTCAGCAGGAGCTGTTCCCGCATCAGCGCCCGCGCCCGTGGCCGTGCCCGCGAAGGCAGCATCGCATGCATCCGCGTACGCAGAGCCAGACCCCTACTCAATGGCTGCCAAGGGTGCGGTCATCCCGGCGCAGCGCCCTGCAAAGGTTACGTCAGTTGACTCGCTGTGCGAGCGCCTGTTCGCAGCAGCGAAGGGTCCGCAAGGCTTCCGCACGCTGATGGCGGCCGATAGCGCCTCGCTCGTTGCAGGAGCCGAGACCATGAGTCTGGCCGGCGCGCTTTCAGCCAAAGGCAGAGCCGTACTCCTGATCGACTGGGCCTTAAGCGGCACGAGCATTGTCAACACGTTGGGGCTTTCGCCGGACCCGGGATTGGCTGGGCTGCTCGACGGGCATTCGACCTTTGAAGACACAATCCGGGCCATTCCCGGCTCGGACGTCCACATCATCACAGCAGGCTCGCGCTCCCTCACCGTACCGGATATGAGCGACGCTCAAAAGCTTAATCTGCTGCTTGATGCACTGGATGAAGCCTACGACCATATCATTGTTGCTTGCCCCTTCGAGGACGCCCGCCAGCTGTTCGAAGCGACAGAAGGCAGGTTTGACGCCGGCATTACGATCAGCGAGCCTAAGCGCCGTGCCAGCGTTTTGACCGAAGTGCTGCTGGCTGACGCCAATGACGTGTTCCTTGGCTTTGAAGTGGCCGACATCATTTTGGTGCTGTTCGAGCGGGCCGTTGCTTCACCAGCGGCCAGTGGCGGTTTGGCGCGCGTTGTGCGGCCGAAATCACCAGCTTCGGCGGCGGCTCCAGTCCGTCATTAACCGCGATCGTTTTCACTGTCTCAGAACAGGGCGTGCGGGCTCGCACAAATCTTGCGATCCTTGATGGGCCGCCTTGCAGCAGTGTTTGCTCGTCTGCCAAGCGGCTGTTCAGGGATCAAGAGACCAGGCGCGCGCAATGGGAGTGACAAAGGCTAACGTGTTCGGCGCCGCGTTGTCGGTTCTGCACTACACCAAGGCTGATCGCCTGATGGCGCCGCTAACGCGCGGCCAGGGCGTTATCTTCATGCTGCACCATGTGCGGCCAGGCGAGGCCGGCGCGTTCGAGCCCAATCGCATCTTGCGGGTCACACCCGAGTTCCTCGAATCCGTCATCAAGCATGTGAAGGACGACGGCTTTGAGTGTGTGTCGCTTGACGAGGCGGCGCTGCGTCTCGAACAGGGCGGCAGCGGCCGTCCGTTTGCGTGCTTTACGCTCGACGACGGCTACAAAGATAACCAATCTTATGCCTACCCTGTCTTCAAGCGCCACGGCGTGCCGTTCACGATCTATGTGCCTTCGACCTTCGCCGACGGTTCAGGAGATTTGTGGTGGCTGACACTTGAGTCAACGATTGCCCGTGCCCCCCACGTTGTCTTGGAGATGCACGGATCCGAGCACACATTTGTCACCGGAACTCCGGCCGAGAAAGGTGCTGCGTTTGAAAAGATCTACTGGTGGCTGCGTGATTTGCCCGAGCGCCAAGCCCGTGACGTGGTCAATCGCCTTGCCGCAGTTAACGGCTACGATGCCAGCCACATCTGCCGCGATCTTGTCATGACTTGGGACGAGCTGCGCACGCTGGCCGCCGACCCGCTCGTCACCATTGGCGGGCACACGGTCAATCACTTTGCGCTTTCGAAACTGAGCGAGGCCGAGGCTCGCGACGAAATTCGCTCAGGCGTTGATCGCATCGAGACCGAACTTGGCCTCCCGTGCCGCCATTTCAGTTTCCCCTACGGTGACGAGCGCTCGGCTGGCCCGCGTGAGTTCCGGCTCGCCAAGGAACTCGGGCTGAAGACGGCCGTTTCGACACGCAAGGGGCTGATACATCGCGAGCACGCCGGCGGCCTCACGGCCTTGCCGCGCTTTTCACTCAATGGAGATTTCCAGGATCTGCGCTACGTCAAGGTCATGTTGTCGGGATTGCCGTTTGCTTTGTGGAACGGCATGAGCCGTTTGCAGGGCCGCCGCGCAGCTGCTCTGTAGTTTCGTTTTGATGGCGGTTGCCTGCCGATCCGGGTAGTCTTTGCACCGCCGCCATTCGTGCTGGCAGGGGACATAGAGGTCAAACATGGCTGAGACACGCGTCGCACTCGTTTCAGGCGCCAATCGCGGTATTGGACTGGAGATCGTGCGGCAGCTGTCGCGTCTTGGCATTGTCGCTGTGATCGGCTCGCGCGACCTCGCCAAAGGCAAGGCGGCGGCCGAGACGCTTCTCACGGAAGGACTTGAAGTTCCCGCTGTTGCGTTAGATGTGACCGATCCGCAGAGCCCGGCGCGCGCGCTCGCCGATGTGCAAAAGCTGCTCGGCCGCTGCGATATTCTCGTCAACAACGCGGGCGTGCTGCTCGATGGTCCGGGCGGGTTCGAGTCAAGCCTCTTTGATCTCAAAGATGATATCGCGCGGCAGACGTATGAGACCAATGTATTGGGGCCGCTGCATCTGATCCAAGTGTGCGTGCCTTTGATGCGCGAGCAAGGCTATGGGCGCATCGTCAATATCTCATCGGGAGCGGGCCAGCTCTCGGACATGGGCAAGGGCTTTCCGGCTTATCGCATGTCGAAGGTGGCATTGAATGCGTTGACGCGCGTTACAGCCAATGAAGTGTCGGGCAGCAACATCAAGGTCAATGCGGTGTGCCCCGGTTGGGTAAAAACCGACATGGGCGGCCCCGAGGCAACACGCAGTATTTCTGAAGGGGCGGCATGTCCGGTGTGGGCTGCAACGCTTCCCGACACTGGCCCCTCCGGCGGGTTCTTCCGCGATAACAAACCGATTGCTTGGTGAACACTCTTAGCTGGCGCGAGGCGACTCCCGTTCCGGGAGCCGGCCGCCTCGCGCGCTGCAATGCGGCTAGAGCCCGTTCACGAGGTTCCCCACCATCAGCGTGAAATACGCCGTGATGGCGAGCCAGAACTCCTGATGCGGCAGGTAGCGCGGCACCGGAATGAAGCCGAGCTTGGTGACGAGAGCAAGCGAGGCGAGCAGGAACGATATCAAGAAAATAATGATGGTCGGCGGATTGAGCCTCATGTCCCCGGTCTCCTGTACCCCCGTCTGTTTGGGGCATATCTGCTATGCTGGTGTCAGCGCATACTTAGCCTAACACAGCGCGGGTGGCGGTGCGCAAGTGCGGATGTCGTTGAAGTGCGCGATGGGGATGGGGCTTAGGTCAGAGCGTTCTGTGCGGCGCACCTGCGGCAGTAGCCTGTCCAGCATGCTCAGCAACGGGAGCCGTCAGTTCGAGCCACAGCGCGGGGGCTGAAACGTCCTGGCCATCCTTTGCTTGTACCCGAAGACCTGCTCCTGCAGCCGTACCCATCTCGATCCGCGTAACGGGCGGCGCATCGACGTGTTCGACCGAAATGACTTCAAGTTCTTTGCGCGAGGACCCTGAGCCGATGACAAGCGTCCCACCCGCTGCGATCGGTCCCTGCCAGACGACACGTTCAAGTTCTGCGCCAGGAGAGCCTTCAGCATTCAGCGGCTGACGGAGCCAATAATCCTCGCTACCAGCCACGGCGGCCGGCGTTTGAATGATTTGACTGCCCTGATCCAAAAGCACCGAGACAAAGCCGGTTTCGATGGCGCGATCTGCGTCCACACGGCTGGCAGAAGCGCCTGCCAAAAGGGTGCATCCCAAGGCGAGCGCCGACCATGCCGCTTTCACTGACGCCCCTGTCCTATCAGTCGCCGATGTGCGTGGTGTCATCGCAGTCAAGGCCCCTTCGTTTCCCCAGCAGTTCAGACGCATCAAATAAGCCGGAGTCGGCTGCATTTCCAGTGAAAGCACGAGGACTAAGGTTTAATTTAGTCTCGGACAGCGTTTACGCCCCGTTAACGGGCTCAGACCACCTGATTCCTGGGGGTTTTTGTAAAGATTTAGGGGGAGATCGGGGCTGGCCCTTATGTCCCTTGGCGCGCTGAGCGGGCATATGCACGGCCCAAGTGCCGGAAGAAGGCCGTGTTGAAGGCGAACAATACGGACACTACGACCCCGAGCACGAGAAACGAAGGCGCATTGGCTGAGCCGGCCGATGCCTGTGCCAAGGCCAGCGCCGCGCTTGTCTCGGATACCTCGGCAAGGTTGAGCGTCGCCGCAAGTGCGTCAGCGCCAACCACCAGGGTACTCGCAAGCACAAAAATGCTGGCGCCTGCGAGGGCGTCGGCTGAGAAACGGCGCAGGTGATTGGGTTGCGAGCTTTGGGGTGTCATCGGGGGACTTGAACGTGTGCTGTCGGTCATGGTCTCGCGCTCTCCTTACCGGGTTATTCGGGCGGCTTATTCGGGTCGATAGAATCGTCCGGTGTGATCCCTGAGACAGAACAACGGGTTCGTGTGGCGGCCGCGGGCCTGCAATGTGGCGAACTGCGGGTGATTGCCTAACAGTGTATTCATCTAGACGTTGGTGCACGCACCATCTCGCAGTGCGGCACGATCATCGAGGAGCAGCGCCACCCCCAGCAATGCTGTCGCGGCGCACGTCATAAGCCTTTTTTGCAATTGAAATTGCGGGGGCACCGGCTTAGCTTCCGCCCGATTTGGTGCTGCAATGCAGCAATCCATTTTTCAACAGCCTTCTTCGAGAGCACACACGTCATGGGCTTCATCGCCGACAGCCTCAATCGCATTTCACCTTCCGCCACCATCGCCGTGTCCATGAAGGCGCGCCAACTTAAGGCCCAAGGCCGCGATATCGTTTCGCTGTCGGCAGGCGAGCCCGACTTCGATACGCCTCAAAACATCAAAGACGCCGCCAAGCGCGCCATCGACGACGGCAAGACCAAGTACACCGATGTCGACGGCATCACGGAATTGAAGCAGGCCATCGTCGCGAAATTCAAGCGCGACAATCACCTCGACTACAAAGTATCACAGGTTTCCGTTGGAACCGGCGGCAAGCAGGTGCTGTACAACGCGCTGCTCGCCACGCTCAATCCCGGCGACGAAGTGGTCATGCCAGCCCCGTGCTGGGTGTCGTACGCCGACATCGTGCTGCTCGGCGGCGGCACGCCGGTATTTGCGGAAACGCATTTCGACGACGGCTATCGGTTGAAGGCCGAAGTGCTCGACAAGGCGATTACGCCCAAGACCAAGTGGTTCATTTTTAATTCCCCGTCGAACCCGACCGGCGCGGCTTACTCGCACAAAGAACTGAAGGCGCTCACCGATGTGCTGATGGCCAAGAAGAACAGCCACGTTTGGGTGCTCACCGACGATATGTACGAGCACTTGCTATACGACGGGCACAAATTCTGCACGCCTGCCCAAGTGGAGCCACAGCTCTATGAGCGCACGCTCACCATGAACGGGCTGTCGAAGGCGTATTGCATGACCGGCTGGCGCATGGGCTATGCTGCGGGGCCCGAGACCTTGATCAAGGCCATGTCGAAACTGCAGTCGCAGTCGACAAGCAATCCGTCGTCAATCACGCAGTGGGCGTCGGTTGAAGCACTCAACGGTCCGCAGGATTTCATCGCGAAGCACAATGCGGTGTTCGTGGAGCGCCGGGATCTCGTGGTGTCGATGCTCAATCAGGCCAAGGGCATCCGCTGCTTCAAGCCAGAAGGCGCCTTCTATGTCTATCCGAGCTGCGCTGGGGCCATGGGCCGGACCACGGCCAAGGGCACAGCGCTCAAGACCGACGAAGACTTTGTGACTGCGCTCTTGGAAGAAGAAGGCGTGGCCTGTGTGCATGGCGCCGCCTTTGCCGGTTCGCCTTCGTTCCGCATTTCCTATGCGACCTCAACGGAGGCCTTGAAAGAAGCCTGCACGCGCATTCAGCGCTTCTGCGGAAATTTGAAGTAAGGGCTGTCAGTCCGGCTTTGCCAAAAGTGCGAGGGCGGCCATCGTGTTGGTCTTCGCACCGATTGGAATGGCTGCCAGGTCAACGAAAAAATCCGGGTTGTGATTGGAATACGGGAACGGCTTTCCGGCTTTCAAAGCGGCGGCAAACATTTCCGGCGGAGCAACGCCGATCAGCAGGAAAACGTAGGGCGTTTTCAGGGATTCATACACGTCCTGAAAATCTTCCGATCCCATCACAGTCGGGAAGTTATTGATCACCTTGCCCTGACCCAGCAACGCTGTCAGCGCAGGGTTCACACGTTCGACTAGCTTTGCATCGTTGACCAGCGGCCCCGAGTGACCCTTCATTTTGCGGAATGGATGGGAGGCTGGCGTATGGTCAACTAATTTGCGGATGGGCAGATTTTCCGGTGCAACACCGGCGCCAATCGCAATGCCGTTGTTGATCTCGTCTATGCGGCGCAGCATCGTGTCGCGGACTTCTGGCTGCAGCCAGCGCAGGTTCAACAGCAACGTCGCTGTTTGCGGAATGACATTGTTGTCACGGCCGGCCTGGATCGAACCGACGGTCAGCACGGCCGCCGACTGCGGGTCGACCGTGCGGCTGATGATGGTCTGATAGGCGAGCACGGCTTGGGCTGCCATGACCACCGGATCAATGGTCATCTGCGGGGTTGAGCCATGACCGCCGACTCCGGTGAACGTGATGTCGAGCTGGTCGACGCCGGCCATCCGCACGCCGTCACTGTTTGAGACATACCCGACAGGGCCGGGTGCGGTGTGGCTTCCCATAGCAAAATCAGGCTTAGGAAAGCCGCGATCCCAGAGGCCGTCGTCCACCATGGCGCGGGCGCCCAAGCCCACTTCCTCGGCTGGTTGTCCGTAGACGACGAGCGTGCCCGACCATTCCGATTTGAGTATCACCATCGCCTTAGCCAGTCCCAGCATCCACGTCACGTGGGCGTCGTGACCACAGGCATGCATGGCATCGACGTCGCGGCCGTCGGGCAGCCGCTGCGGCTTAGCGGCTGCGTAATCCAGGCCTGTCGTTTCGCGCACGCCATTGGCATCCATGTCGGCGCGAAACCACAAAGTTTGCCCGGGGCCATTCTTGAGCACCCCGACAACGCCGGTCTTGCCAATTCCCGTTGTGACGTCATAGCCGAGCGCCGTGAGTTCCTTGGCGACGATGGCGGCTGTGCGTACTTCGGTGAAGGCAATCTCCGGATTGCGATGGAGATCTTTGAAGATCTCCGTCAGACGGGCTGCATCGGCGTCGATGGCGGCGTTGACTTTGGCAACGAGGGCGGCAGAAACCGTTTGAGCGTTTGCAGTGCCGGCGAATACGGCCATCGCCGTGACAACGAGACAGAACCGGCTCAACTTGCGCACAGGCAACTCCTACAATATGTGTGCAGAACGAGACATCCCGTAGCACTAGAATTTGACTTGTGACCGCAGCCCCAAAAGCACTGCTTCGTCGCGATCCTGCCGGACGGGATCAAGGTACTGGATATCTGCGGTCACCCGGAACCAGGGAGTTAGGGCCATATTGTAGAAGGCTTCAATACCCTGCTCGTCGCCAAATTCTGTAATCCCAATCGCCGACAGTCCACCGATCAAATCGCTGCTGAGGTTATAGCGGAAATATGCTAGCCCCCAGCGGTCGAGTTCCCGGCCGGGCAAAAAGCTCGAGCCTCCAACGCCCAAATATCCGCTCGCTTCGAGAACATTGGGGTTGCCGTCAGAAAACGATATCTGGCCAAATAGTCCCCAGCCCTGCTGCGGATTGGTAGAGTTCTGATAC
>JANNXL010000010.1:0-1741 GCA_031409575.1 Hyphomicrobium sp. | reverse complement strand
GGCCATATCCCGCATGGACTTAAGTGCCGCATGGCGGCCGTAAGTTGGCTCGGTTTCGGTATCGACACTCTGATAAAGCTGCTCAGCCTTGTATTCACGGACTGGGACTATGCCGTCCGCCAGACCCTGGGCAAAATGGCGGGAAATCCAGACATGTGCTGAGGCGCTCACATGCTTCTCAAACATCAGCCCAATCCGTTCCCCAGATTGCGAAATGATCAAGTATCGCGCGGCGAGTTTGCTCTGGTGTCCAGATGGGTGTTCGCCCGCGACGCCATCTAAAAGCGCCAAGCAAGCGTCTTTCAGAGCTCGTCGCGCATCTTTACTATCCGTCATGCGGGACCTTGCCCGAGCATCTCCAAAACCCGAGCGCGGATAAGTTTCTCACGCGCGGCAACGAATTCTGGCAGCCAGATGACGTCGCAAAGATCTAGCCGGTCAGGGATCATATGAACGTCGAAAAAATCTCTTCGTCGCCCGGTGATCCAAGATCGAAATGGAATGGCCCCCTTGTCAATGTTTTCGTCACTTCGCAGAAGCTGGAGGTTTCCCAAACGGTTAGTAGCGTCCAAGATGGCCTGAACACGGTGTTCAGGAATATTGCGACCGCGCAGAACATTTTTTTGGGCTGACGCTTGCGGAACGATATGATCGATATGCCAGGCTGATCCGGTCCAATCGATCCCCGGGTAGAGTAAAGATAGTGCGACGAACGTGCGCGGCCTACCATATTGCAATTCCAGCAGTTCATCGATGGTGCGCTCATCAACCTTCGAAATCCGTCCACCCTTGGCCATAGCGCTAAAAAGCTTCTGTGCAGGAAAATCGCGATCCGTTTGCAAGTGTTCGCGGATCGTGCCCCTTGCAGTTGAGATCGCCTGATCAGACTGGCCTACAAAGGCACCAACCAATAGACTGTTAAGCAGCCAGTAGTGCATTTCTATTGCATTTACGCGCTCAAACTCGCTAGTGCCTCGGAAATCAAATTCACCATTCTTATACACATAATAAACTAACGGCAGGGCAGCATTAAGGGACCCTAGATTGTCTCCCGTGATTCCATGACGGTTCAGAAGCCGGAACGTGTCTTCGATAGCGTGTTTGATCCTTGACCAATTGCCTTCAATTTCGGCAATGGCTTCGCTGGTGAAATTCTTGATGTTATAGGTAACATCATGATCGGACACAACCAAGCTAGCCTTCAAGACAAGATCTCGGGTGATCCTGTTAGGAGTGCCGAGACCCTTGTTAATGTAGTCGACAAAGTCGCTGATTTGTTCGCGTGCCGAACCGCTGGCCCACTTCGAAGTGATCATTGACATCAGAAGGTCAGCTTTTGACAATTTCGTGCCACCGTCGTTCGCCCGAACGAAAATGTCGAGAACACGGTCTGCAGACTGATCAGTTTCCATGTAAAAATTCACGGCTTCATCGTGCCATATCACTCGGTGAAGGCGACGCACTGCTTCTTCGGATATCCTGCGGTCATAGTCTGTAACGCCTGGGTGTAGCTCTGCGTTCATTTTGGCGACGAGGTCGTTTAGCCGCTCTGGGCTTTGATGGTCCAGAATTGTGCCAACCTTGAACCAATGATTGCGATGACCACTTGTCGGGCGCCGGTCGTGGAAGGTAAGTCCGTAGGTGATGCCAAGGTCACTACCGTCGTCTTCTGTTTCTTTCGGATCCTTTAGTAGGTCGAGATATAGCGTTTTAGTCGACCATGCTGAGGCGTTGGTGTGGC
>JANNXL010000009.1:0-2256 GCA_031409575.1 Hyphomicrobium sp. | reverse complement strand
TTTTAATGTCCATGCAGCACGCCGCCTACGCGTGGGCTTTGGGATACCACCAATTCGACATGACACCTTTCAGCGCCGCCTTTGCCGGTTCGACAACCGACTTGGTGATCACCAGGGCTTGACTGCCGCTGTAATTGGCCGGACGCGCGGCGCTCAGATGCCCCAAACGCAGGGCCTCATCGAGGCTGCGATTGACGATCATTGACGATGGCGCATCCATCTCGTCGGCAGGCGGGGCCATCGCATAGCCCGCTGCTTCTTGCATTGTCAGTAGTGTCTTTACGCCTGCCATAACACGTGTCCTGCAACTCGATCCCGCAACTCGTAGGCACTTGAAGTCAAACGCAACGGCGTTGCAGATGTTCCAAGTCTGCACCGAGGCCGACGCTTACAGGCACCTCTCCGACCCCAAAACCGAGGGCAAATTCGCCTGCAAATCGTCCGTCACAACCATAATTGATGCGAAACTGCCGCAGGTCAAGTTATTTGCTCATGTTGCCTTGACAAATCAAAAATGTGTGCGGTTGCGAGATGGTGTTGCGCCGCGGTGAACCAAAGCGGGGAGCAGAGGCCTGAACCGCGACCAGCAGATCCTGCATCACCACATTGTGCCTTCCAAAATTACAATGCCGCTTGCGTTGCATCCTGCCTGGCGCGACGATGCGACGTCGCGTTCCTTCGATGAGGCGCGAGGCGCGCGGCCGTCCGTGCGCGGGCAACGTCTCCCGTGCCCTTGTTATTTGCGCGCCTCTCAACTCAAGCGCGTCACGCTTTCCTTCAAGAGAGAGCGGACAAGGAGGAAACCATGGGGCAATCAACCCACAGCGGGGCCAGCGGCTCTGCGCGCTCATCCCGCTCTATCGCATTAATCGGGCCGTATCTGTCGGGCAAGACGACGTTGCTCGAAGCGATTTTGGCCCGTACCGGAGCGATCCTGCGGCAGGGTTCCATTGCCGCAAAGACCACCATCGGGGATGCCTCGCCGGAAGCGCGCGATCACGGCATGAGCGTTTCGCTCAATGTGGCCGACGTCACTTTCCTTGGCGACAGTTTCACGTTTCTTGATTGCCCGGGGTCTATTGAATTTCAGCATGAAGGCGCGGTGGCACTGACAGCGTGCGACGCAGCCGTTGTGGTTTGCGAGCCGGACCCAAAGCGCGTTGCGGCACTCCAGGTTATTTTGAAATCGCTGGAAGACCGCGGCATTCCGCATATCTTGTTCTTGAATAAGATCGATAGTTTTTCGACGCCTGTGCGCGACATTATTCCGACGTTGCAGCCGGCGTCGGCACAGCCGCTTGTCTTGCGCCAGATTCCGATCTGGGAAAACGGTATCGCAACCGGCTTCGTCGATCTTGCCTCCGAGCGCGCATTCGTCTACCGGCCGCATGCGGAATCGCAAATCATTGCGCTGCCGGGCACCGTCCAAGAGCGCGAAAAAGAAGCCCGCTTTCATATGCTCGAACAGCTCGCCGACTATGATGATGCGCTGATGGAGCAGCTGCTCTCAGACATGCCCCCGCCCAGCGACGTGGTGTTTAACGACTTGGCCAGGGAGTTGCGTGAAGGTCTCATTTGCCCAGTGCTTCTGGGAAGTGCCGCAAACGGTAACGGCATTTTGCGGCTGTTGAAGGCCTTGCGCCATGAGGTGCCATTTGTGACGGACACGGCCAAGCGCCTGAAACTGGAAAATACGAAATCGTCGGCTTTCGTGATGAAGTCCCTGCACACGGGTCACGGCGGGAAACTTTCGCTGGTACGCGTGTTGACCGGAACCCTGCCTGACGGCGCCAGCGTGACAGGCACAAGCGGAAAAGACGAGCGCGTTGCCGGTGTCTTCGCGCTGAAGGGCGAAGAGCCCATCAAGCGGAGCGCGGCACAGGCTGGTGATACCGTGGCGCTCGGCCGTCTCGATCATATTCGAACCGGGGAAACAATCACCACGGAAAAATCGATTGTACAACTCAAGGGGTTTGCGGCACCCGAGCCAGTGCTCTCGGCTGGCATTGGCCTCAAGGATCGCAAGGACGAAGTGAAACTTTCCAGCGCACTTAGCAAGTTGATTGAGGAAGATCCCTCGCTTGTGCTGGAACACACGCGCGATACACATCAAATTTTGCTAAAGGGACAAGGCGAAATGCACCTGCGCGTGGCGTTCGAACGGCTTGCCCGCAAGTATGGCGTGGCTGTCGAGCGTCAGAAGCGCCAGGTGCCCTACAAGGAAACCATCAAGAAAAGCACTGAGATCCGCGGCCG
>JANNXL010000008.1:0-10813 GCA_031409575.1 Hyphomicrobium sp. | reverse complement strand
GGCCGATCGACAGGAATCGGTCGTGCCGCTGCTTTTTGATTTCGCCGGGCGTTTTGCCGTCGAACTCAGAAAGCGCAGTGGCTACAGCGGCGCCAGTGCTTTCGATGGCGGCAATGCGGTCGCGATGGGCTCCGCCTGTTGGCTCGCGGATGATCGAATCAATCACGCTGAGCTGCTCTAGATCCTGTGCAGTGATTTTCATCGCAGTGGCCGCTTCTTCGCGTTTGCTCGAGTCACGCCAAATAATCGATGCTGCCCCCTCCGGCGAAATGACGCTATATATTGCATGTTCGAGCATAAGAATGCGATTTGCTGTCGCTATCGCAATCGCGCCACCTGAGCCGCCTTCGCCGATCACGACCGAGATAATCGGGACGCCGAGCGCGAGACAGCAATCGGTTGACCGTGCAATCGCTTCGGCTTGGCCGCGCTCTTCGGCACCGATGCCGGGGTACGCGCCGGGCGTGTCAACAAACGTCAGAACTGCCAGTCCAAACCTGTCGGCCAGTTCCATCAGGCGGACGGCTTTGCGATATCCTTCGGGCTTGGCCATTCCGAAATTGTGCCGGATGCGCCCCTCGGTGTCGGCACCTTTTTCGTTGCCGATCACCATCACCGAGCGCCCACGGAAACGGCCCATGCCGCCCATTATCGCTTCATCTTCGGCGAAATACCGGTCACCAGCCATGGGTGTGAAGTCTTCGATCAGGTGAGACACAAACTCCATCGCATGCGGCCGGTCCTGATGCCTGGCGACGAGTGTTTTCTGCCACGGCGTCAACTTGGCGTACATTTCGATGAGGGCGGACTTCGCCTTCTGCTCGAGCTTGCGGATCTCTTCGACAATCGAAACCGTTTTGCCGTCTTCAAGCGCGCGTAAATCCGCAATCCGGATTTCCAGATCGGCGATGGGCTTTTCGAAGTCCAAATAGGTGCGGGCGGGCGCAGGGCGCGCAGCTGTTTTTTCCACGGTGAGAGAGACCTTCTCAAGTGATGCTTTTGGGCATGACAGCAAGTCGCCAAGCTCAAACCAACAGACACCCCCGGCAGCGACAAGTGTCAAGGACGATGCCTTCAGGGGAGGTGGGGAAAACGTGCTTATAACAATCCAGTAGCCCAGGGCGTCTGACGCGGCAAAGTCGTCGTGCCGTGATCGACCAAAATTGAAGCATAACAATTTGTAATATAGACCTATTTCAATTCAATCAAAGCACCTGCTGGCTCGGCGGTTGCAGTCATAGCACTTGCCGCCGCCCACGGTGCGCACTTCTGTCGCGGGTTAAACCGTTAGGAGCTGCTCGATTTTTTTCTGTGAGCCTGGGCCAGCGGATGATGATCAAACACCACCTGCTTCAGCCGCTCGTCCAAAACGTGGGTGTAAATCTCGGTTGTTGAAATGTCGGCGTGTCCCAGCAGCTGCTGCACAGAGCGCAGATCCGCTCCGCGATCCAGCAAGTGGCTGGCAAATGCGTGGCGCAACACGTGCGGGCTGACGCGTTCGGGATCAAGGTTTGCCGTATCCGCCAGCTCTTTCAATTCTTGTGCGAGCCGTTGCCGCGTGAGGTGACCTTCAGCAGACTTCGACGGAAACAGCCAGCGTGTCGCCAGCATGGGGGCGACACCGTCGTCGGGGTTCCGGCCGGCGTTGAGATAGCGCTCTAACGCGGCGCGCGCAGGGGCGTTGAGGGGAACCAATCGTTCGCGCCCACCCTTGCCTTTGATGGTCAGAACGCGCGGATCTCCCGTCAGCACACTGCGCGGCAGTGACACGAGTTCAGTTACGCGCATACCTGTCGCATAAAGCATTTCAACGAGGCAGTGCAGCCGCAGAGCGCGCACAAGTTCGCGGCCCTTGTAGCCTTGATGTGTCCGCGCGGCGGCAGCTTGCATCAGCACTTCGGTCTCAGTGACGGAGAGTGTTTTGGGTAACGGCTTGGAAATTTTAGGAGCTGCAATGCCTTCGGAAGGGTCTTCGGCAACGATTCCTTCTGCGACCAGAAATCTGAAAAGTTGCCGGATTGCCGAGAGTTGCCGCGACCGCGTGCGCGGGGCGAGGCCACGCTGAGACAGCTCGGTCATGTGTGAGTTGAGGTCGTGCGGTTTTGCAGCCGCCAGCAGGGTTTCGCGCGATTCAAGAAAGCCCACAAGTTCGCTGAGATCGCGCCGGTAAGCGTCAAGTGTATTGGACGCCGCACCACGTTCGGAAGCGAGCATGTCCAAAAAACTTTCTACGAGCTTTTGATCGCTGCCGTGCATTGCGTTCGCCTGTGCGCGCGCAAATCAAGCGCGCTCAGTTGGTGATTGCACGCGGCCAGGATGCAAACAAGGCTTCGAGGCCAAGGCGGCGGGCATCGGGTTCGAGGCCGGCCCTTCGTAGCGCACGAATGGTATCGCCAAGTGCAATCAATTGGGCGCCTTCCGCGCCATTGGGTCCGAGCGCGCGCATAGCGAGTAGAACGGTACGGCCGAATTCTTTCTTCTTCGATGCGTCTTGAAGTTGCGTCAGAACGCCTGTCTCCGGTAGGTAGCCAGTCGAGGGCTGAGCTGTGCGGCTCGCCTTATCCCAAAGCGGAATTGGCACCTGAATTTCGAGCGCGTCCAGCACCGTCACGATGCGATGCAGTGTATTGGAGTCAATGCGGCCATTGCTGGCGAGCGCTTCGACGCTGTCCAGATGTGCCGAGCGGCCACTTGTGAGAGTTGGATCTGCGAGATCGGCAAGTGCCAGCCAGTGCGAGAGACCGCTGTTGGGCTGTGCTGTTGATGCGTCGAAACCTGACGGCATCTCCGCCCAGCGCCGTGCCAGATCATAGCGTCCGGATGCCAAGCCTATTTCGATCGCCGTTTCTGCAAACCAGCCGATCTCAGGCACGGGCTGCAGCGTTTCCATCGGTGTATCCATCATCATCAAGGCTGGCCAATAAAGGCCTGACCGCCGCGCGTCATCCAACAGGGATCGTATCAGCCGGGTCTTTTTTGCAGGCGTTTGCTCGGCTTCGATACCGCGAAAGAGTTCTGCGCGCCGGCTGGCCGCTTGCGGTTCTCGAGCCGCCGCCTGATTGCGGTAAATCGCTGCCAGATCATCGGGAGTGATCGCGTTCACACTGGCCGCTGCCTCACCGGCTTGAAGACGCACCTCGGGTACAGTCGCAGTACCAAGTGCCAGTGCTGCCAAGAGAGCGGGTGACGCATCGCTCAAGGCCTCCGGCGGCACGGGCACATGGCCCAGTTCAAAAACGCGGTAGTCGAACAGTGAGAGTTTTGCGTCCTTCGGCAAAGCGGGCTTTGCGCCTGCGGCGACCATTTCTAGAATATCCGCAGTCAGTGGGGTATTGGGGGCCGCCTCGCGGCCAAGGCCCGCTTTGAGGCCTGCGGCAGTCATATCGCCTGCTACCGCTGCGCAGTATCCGCCGATCAGGATCGCTTCGGCTTTGAGCGGTGTTGGCATATCGGGCGGCAAAGCAGAGAAACGGTTTACAGCTGTGCACGCACGTTCGGTGCGCCCTCGGCCGATGTCGAAGCGGGCTTGCAATGTCGTCAACATGGGATCTGCTGCGGTCGCAGGCTCTTTTGTGAGCACTTCGCTGGCTTCGTTGGTCAGGCCCGAGCGGTACAGCACTTCCGCACGCAAGGCCGTGAAGCGCGCCGCGCCATCTCTGCCCGAAGGCGGCGAGACGTTGGACGTGATCAATCGCCGCCACACTGCATGAAGCGCGGCCGAACGTGGCGGCAGATCGACTTTCGCGAGCAGCGCTTCTACGTCTGTATCAGAAAGCCCGCCCCATAGTTCGTAGGGCAGCCCGGAACCATCGGGAGCAGCAACGGGATCGAGATCGACGCGTTCAATCGCTTGACTGGCGGCCGGTGCGTCATCTGGCAGATACGCAGGTTGTTCGGGATTGCCTTGCTGGCCAGTACTCCCGGCGCCGGTTGCGACACCGCCGTCAAAGCCCCAACCACTACCGGACGTCGGAGGGTCGACTCTGCGGACTTCTCCCATAGGGGCGAGGACCGGCGAACTTGTTTCAGTTGCAGGCTGCATCTTTTTGGGCGGCGGCCGCGACGTTTCGGGTTCGCCAAAGGGGTTCGAAAGATCCTGAGCCATGGCGGGGCAGCACGTAGCCGCCGCAAGTCCAAAAGCAATGGCAGCACTCGTCAGAAGGGAGAGGCGCATGGCCAACGGCACGCTTATTCTTTGCGAATTTTTAAGGGGGGGAGCGATTTCGTCTCTTCTCGCTGCTGCGGCTCGTAGTGCGTTGCCATCACATACAGAGTTCCCGAGACGGCGGCGGCAATGGTCGACACCACAAAAATGAACCGGAAGAGGCTCGGCATGACCTATGCTCACCCTTGGCTATAATGTCGGCTGACAACTTGGCGCCAATATGTCAGTTCGAAGTGCGTAGTATTCCAGGCAACGCTTCGCTCAGGCGGCTCGTTGCGGCGCCGCAAAGCGATGGCACGTGTTAGCCACGGCTCGCGGCGAAATACAATGGTCTTTGAAAGAAGATTGGTATGGACACAGAAGTATTTTAAGGATTCGCGGGCGACGCCAACCTGGCTTGTGGCTTTATTTCTCATTCAACCAACTTGACAGCAACCCGATGGCAGACGACGGCAAAATTGCAGAACTCGTGCGGACCAGACTGGGTTCGCGATCGCTCGTGCTGGTCGGCCTAATGGGTTGCGGAAAATCGTCGGTTGGCAAGCGACTTGCGGGAAAAATGACACTGCCGTTCATCGATGCCGATGAAGAAATTGAAAAAGTCGCAGCTAAGTCCATTTCAGAAATTTTCAACGACCACGGAGAGGACTACTTTCGAAATGGCGAACGCAAGGTGATTGCCCGGCTGCTGGAGTCAGGTCCCCAAGTGCTCGCCACAGGCGGCGGCGCATTCATGAATCCAGAGACTCGCGCCCGCATTCGTGAGAGCGGAATTTCAATCTGGCTCAGAGCTGAATTACCTGTCCTCATGCGCCGGGTCATGAAACGCGACACCCGGCCGCTGCTCAAAACCGGTGATCCCGAAGCGGTGATGATTGCCCTGATGAACGCGCGTTACCCCATCTATGCCGAAGCGGACATCACAGTCGAAAGCCGTGAATTGCCCCATGATGTTATGGTTTTAGAGGTTTTGGCGGCTTTGGCGGCCCACCCTGGGCTGGCTGAACAGGCGTCCGTCTGATAGGAAACGCCCTACGTTCGAATGCTTTGTGACTCTAGGCTCAAACGATGCCCTCTGTCTTGAATTCGCTTGCTGCAAAAACCCGAGCCGCGCACACAGTGCCCGTCGCCTTGGGCACGCGGTCGTACGACGTGCTGATTGGACCCGATTTGCTGGCGGAGGCAGGGCGCCTGATTGCAACGCGGCTTGGCAAAGCAAAATGCGCCATTGTGACCGATGAAAATGTAGCGCGTCATCACTTGGGCTCGCTCGAAGCAAGTTTGCGCGCCGAGGGCCGGTTGCGCGGATCGATTGTGCTGCCCGCCGGAGAAACCACAAAAAGTTTTCGCGAACTCGGCCCACTGTGCGAGCGTTTGCTGGAACTGGGTGTCGAGCGTGGCGATATTGTCGTTGCGTTTGGCGGCGGCGTTATTGGCGATCTCGCCGGATTTGCAGCGGGTATTTTGCGCCGTGGCGTGCGGTTCGTGCAAATCCCAACCTCACTCTTGGCCCAGGTAGACTCGTCAGTAGGCGGCAAGACCGGCATAAATACGCCGCAAGGCAAAAACCTGATCGGAGTCTTCCACCAGCCAGTTCTTGTGATCGCCGACACCAACGTCCTATCGACCCTGCCCGAACGGGAAATGCGCGCGGGTTATGCCGAAGTCGCCAAGTACGGATTGCTTGGAGACGCTACATTTTTCGGCTGGCTGGAAAACAACTGGCGCAGTGTCTTCGGCAACGATACGGCTGCATTGGCTCGTGCCATCGAGACCAGCGTGAAAGCAAAGGCCGCTATTGTGGAGCGCGACGAGCACGAGACGGGTGAACGCGCACTGCTCAACCTTGGGCACACGTTCGGCCATGCGCTTGAGGCTTGGACTGGATATTCCAGCAGGCTCTTACATGGAGAAGGCGTCTCTATCGGAATGTGCCTCGCATACCGTTTATCGGAAGACATGGGCCTGTGTCCGAAGGGGTCTGCCGCGCGTGTCACATCGCACATGCATGCGGCCGGGCTTCCAACTCGGATTTCTGAAATTCCTGGCGTCAAAGCCGATGCCGGCGAACTTGTTCGCCTGATGGGGCAAGACAAAAAGGTCCGCGATGGCCGCCTAACCTTCATTCTCGTGCGCGACATTGGCCAAGCCTTTATCACGCAGGATGTTACGGTTGACCAGGTCACCGGATTCTTGAGCCGGGAAATCAACAACGGCCACGCCGCATAACTTGTCTGAGCGTAAATCGGAAGTTCACCTGACCGTCATGCAAACCAAATGACCTTTGAAATTGGCTTTATCCTTGCAGCGATTGTTGTGCTGATCGCGCTGTCGGCATTTTTTAACGCGGCTGAAACAGGTCTCACTGCCGCTTCGCGCGCACGCATGCATGCACTTGAGCAGGAAGGAAACGCACGTGCAAAGCTGGTGAACAAGCTTTTGTCGCGGCCCGAGAAGATGATTGGCACTGTGCTGCTCGGCAATACGCTGGTGGATGTGCTGGCGGCATCGCTTGCCTCCATTCTGGCCGTGAAGCTTGTCGGTGAGATTGGCATTGCCTATGCGACCGCCATCGTCACAGTATTAATTGTGATCTTCGCAGCCGTACTGCCGAAGACCTATGCACTTGCCTACTCGGACCGTGTTGCTCTCGCGATTGCACCGGTTATGCGCGTGATAATTCTGGTGCTAACGCCCTTTACCAAGGCCATCGAGTTCGTTGTCCGGCAGCTTCTGAAGTTAACGCCTTCAACCGAGGACGACGCGGCAAATATTCTGGCCGCGCATGAAGAAATTCGTGGAACCATTGATTTGCAAGCCAAGGAAGGTACTGTGCAAAAGGGCGACGCCAACATGCTTGGCGGCGTTCTTGACCTCACGCATTTGCAAGTCTCTGACATCATGGTCCATCGCACCAAGATGGAAACGCTGAGCGCCGACGACGCGCCGCAAAAGATCATCGATGAAATTCTGAAGTCTCAGTACACCCGCATTCCGCTGTGGAAAGATGAGCCCGAAAACATCGTTGCGCTCCTGCATACGAAGGACCTACTGACCGCTTTGGGCCGCGCTGGATGGGACGTGGCTCAGCTTGAAGTGATGAGTTTTGCCCAGCCGCCATGGTTCGTGCCAGACACCACCACGCTGAAGGACCAACTCAACCAGTTCTTGAAGCGCAAAGCCCAGATGGCGCTCGTGGTCGATGAGTACGGCGAGGTGCAGGGCCTGATAACGCTCGAGGACATCCTCGAAGAAATTGTTGGCCAAATTGCCGACGAGCACGACACCTACGAAGCGCAGATCCGCCCGCAGGCCGACGGCACAGTGAATGTTGACGGCGCTGTCGCTATCCGGGATTTGAACCGCCACATGGATTGGGATTTGCCGGCCGACGAAGCGACGACGATTGCAGGTCTCGTTATCCACGAAGCACAGACGATTCCTGAACCTGGTCAGATTTTTACGTTCCACAATTATCGCTTCGAGGTGCTGCGAAAGTCGCGCAATAAGCTGGCGGCACTGCGCATTAAGCAATTGCCGCCCATTGATGAAGCGGCCAGGATCAAGGCCTGAGGGGGATCCCAGTGGCGCGCTTGAGGTTGGGCATTTTGGCCAGGAGCGTGACATCGCTCAGCCCTTGGGAAGTGCGGCTGTTTGATGGAATATGCAGCGATGAGCGATTTGAGCTTGTCGTGGTCTTGACCGGCGCGTTCGACGTTCCAACGGTAGCCCAACCTTGGTCCGCGCTATCCAATCGCTTGGTTGAGTTCGATACCGCTCGCTTGGCGCGCGTTCAGCACTATGTAGGACCAGCGTTCGAAAAAGCGTTGACCAAGGCCAAGGTCTGGCCTGTGACTGTTGGACCAGAGTCCGCGTCCGGCCCTGCTGACGATCGCACTATCGCCTCCGTGTCAAAGCTCGCTTTGGACGTACTGCTTGTCCATGGGCTGGATGATTTTGCAGGCCCGCTCAGCTCACATGCGCGCTACGGGGCCTGGGCATTGCGACATGCCGGTCAGCGCCTGCAGACGACGCAACCGGATCAAGTGATGGCTTGCCTTGAACTCACGGATTATATTCGAGTGTCACTCCACGTGACGGCGAACAGCGGTGCGGCGACGCGTCCGTTGGTCTCTGCCGCATTCAATCTGGAAAAATCACCCGCAACGACACTGGCGCGTGCAGCGGAAAAGTCCGTGTCGCTTGTCTTGCGGGAGTTGCACAAGTTGCATGCGACGGGAAAACTAGATTTTAAGCCACTGACAGATTCACCAGCAAAGCTGCAGGCATCAGCACCAACTGCTCTGCGTTACGGCCGCGCATTGGCAGGTGTTGCGAGCGGCAAGATCACCAAAACACTGGCGCAACGCGCGGGCCGCCTACCCTTAAGATGGTCACTATTTTTCGGCGAGGGTGAGTTCCAGCCTAATATGCTGGCAAACACGATTGAAGCGCCGTCCGCCGATAGCGAGTTCTGGGCCGATCCATTCTTGTTTCAGAAGGACGGTGAGACATTCGTTTTTTTTGAGAACTACGTTTATGGCAAGGGTCTGGGAAAAATCAGCGTAGGCATCTACCGGGATGGCCGCTTGCACGTGCTCGGTGACGCACTCGACCTGCCCTATCACGTCTCATTCCCGTTCGTGTTCGAGCACGGCGGTGAGCTGTATATGATGCCTGAGACGTGCGGTGCAAAACGTGTGGAAGTGTGGCGTGCTGTCGACTTTCCGCTCAAGTGGGAACGCTGTGCAACGGCACTTGAAGGCCGATCAGTGGCCGACCCGGTGCTGCTGCACGACGCTGGACGCTGGTGGCTATTTGCCAACATTTCTGAGACACCATTTGAAGATCACTGCAACGAGTTGCATGTGTTTGAGGTCGACGGCCCAGCGCTCAAAAACATGACGCCGCATCCCCTCAATCCCGTCGTGATTGGCGCCGATACGGCACGCAACGGTGGCCGCATTGTGCGGCGCGACGGCAGACTTTTGAGAATGTCGCAAAACAATTCACACGGCGTCTATGGTTTTGGCCTCAATATCATGGAAATTACAATATTGGACGAAGAGCGGTACGAAGAGAGTTTCGTTTTATCCATCACGCCAACCTTCAAGCCGGGGCTTATGGGCTGCCACCACATGGATCAGGGCGAGGGCTTGTTCGTGATCGACGGCTGCCGCAAGTTTGGCTGATCCTTTGGCTTACTGTCCGGCGAACAGCGCGAAATGGTCGTCAAGAGTGCGTTTCAATGCGGCGCGATACTTGGCATAGGATGCCTGACCGGCGGCAATACGCCCGTAAGCCGGAACTGTGCCCTTGGCGATCGGGATCAGCACAATAGGGGCCGCCACAGGCGTGAGTTGCGATCCGCGGCCCGAGTGCAAGGACAGCAAAAGGCCGTGCATCTCCCCAGTGCTCGTAGGACGCGATAGAATTGCAAGCCGGTGCTGGCCATGCCGGTTGGTCGACAAATAAATGTGGCCCGTTTGGTTCGGCATAGCTACCGTGCCGGAATGCGTAAAGGCTGCATCGACACGCGCGGATTCGCGAAACGACAGGCAGGAGCGGGCAGAATCCCAGGTGACGTCAGTCCGGTAGGCGTAGACCGCTGCGCGTTCGCCCCATGACGGCATGACGGTCAAATAGCTGCCTTCAAGAAATTGCACAGAGGGCCGCGTATAGCTGCCTAGTTCTTCAGCCGCGATATTCAGAGTTTGCGCGCCAACACCTGCGCCACCGTTCATCGCCGGCTTCCGGCGCAGTTCAGTACCCAGCGCATCTTCCACGCGCACCATCGTGGCGAGCGTGAACGGGCGTTTGCCGGAGAGCGCTTTTTCAAGCGTGGAAATTGAAATCTTCGCCTGATCGGCCAGTTGCTGGCGCGATAATCTCCGGCGCGCCATCTCTTCGCGCAAGGCAGTCGCGAACGCGCTGCTGTCGCTTGTGCTCGATTGGCGCATTGAAGCCTTAGCCAAGGCAAGTCCCCCGCGTCTTCCCAAACGTCTTCTCGTACAGTTCCTCACATTTGCGCACAAGGCTTCTTCGGGCAAGCCGGTCCTATGCCGGAACATGCCGAAACCGGCAATTGAGCGCACTCGCTTCACGAAATGTTTTTCACATGATGGCAGGTGGGGGCGCAGCCGTTCGGAGATCACATGCCGGCATGCCAGACGTACGACCTTGTGATTGTCGGGGCTTCCTTTGCTGGGCTCGCCGCCGCCAAAACAGCAGCGATGCGCGGCTTGCGCGTGGCTGTGCTTGAAGTGAAGCCAGACGCCGGGCATCGCGTGGCAACCACCGGAATTCTCGTCAAGGAAGCGGCAGAAGATATTGATATCCCTCATACGCTGACACGGCGCGTGCACGGTGTGCGGCTTTACGCGCCCAATCTTACACACACTGACTTCTGCGCGCCGGGATACTTTTTTCTAACGACGGATACGGCCGCCGTCTTGCGCTGGCTCGCCAGCGAAGCCGTGCGCGCCGGAGCTCACATTCTCTATCGCACGCGGTTTGAAGGGGCTGGCAGGCAGGACGGATTGTTTCGCTTTGCTGGCCTGAACATCGCGTCGCGCTATATTCTCGGGGCCGATGGCGGACACTCAGCAGTTGCAAAACACTTCGGGCTCGGCCGAAACACGGCGTTTT
>JANNXL010000007.1:0-2026 GCA_031409575.1 Hyphomicrobium sp. | reverse complement strand
ATATCTGATCCACCCCCGGAACACCGCCGTATCAAAATCATTTGGCCGGAGCGCGAACCGGCACCGGAGCAGTATAATGTGCCTCTCCCCGAAAGGCAGCGGGACTGGGGACTGTGACAAGACTTGATTTGCGCGCGACCCGCTGACGACGTCGTTTAGTGGTCGAGCTCTGACGCTTGGCACCTTGGAGGCAAAGGCCGCTTCCGACCCACTTCAATGAGTTCCCTGATCCTAGCGTAAACAGCAACTTCTGCCAGAGCCGGCCATTCTCTTATCGTTGAGCGGCTCGGCATCTACGCCCCTAATCGCGGTCATTCAGCACGGGGCCACCAACCCCAAAAGCTGCCGATCAGCCGGAAGGGTCGTAGGCAGATGAAGCAGAACGCCATGCGAGCTTAATCAACCACGTAGAGCCTCTTGCAAGTGGTTGTTATGAAAAATAAAACTTCAACGGAATCTCGCTGGCCTGATGCAAAACAATGCCCTAATCAACGGTTTCCCAAGTAATCGCGTCCAACGGCACCCAAAGCGAACCCTTCTCGGCGTGTGCAATTGCCATATGTAGCTCGGGTTTGATCATGTCACTTGGTCGGCATCTCGCGCCTCTTACGCCCCTGAAGCTCGCAAGGACTGCATCAAACACCGCTCGCGGACCGGCCACAATTACAAATTCCGAAGATGTCATCTCGCCGAAGTTCACGCTTGGTGTGAAATACATATAGGCTGTTGCAAGCAGGGCGGGCTGTGCGACCGCGCGCTTGGCAAAAGCTTCTCTAACAATGTCTGCGACGGTTGGACCGTCTGGATCAAGACTGTCAACATCAACTTCAATCGTCGGCAGTGGCCTTAAACTTTTCACATAGTTTAGTTCATGCGCTGCTTTTTTCATTGTTCTCCCAAACCTAAAATGGTTATCAACATTCAGTGCATTCGCTTATCAGACTAACATCTCTCACTTTGATCAATGTCGGGGAGGCTCCATCTCGATCCAAGGCTCAACCGCCGCTTTGCGCACAAGTCCGCCCATTACAGCCGCGATTGACCGCACGAGATTGAAGTTCTGTGGGGTATACTCGACGGTCATAAGGGTAGTTGGGCCCTGAATAGCGTCGGCATAGTCCGGCGCTGCCCATGAATCGAGAAACAGGTTTAAAGCTGTCCAACTGCCATCGAGCCTTTGAAATTCAACAACCTTGAACTCAGGCCGCTGCATGTTGCGGACAGTGACCTTTCCGCTTATTTCAGCCTCAAGAAGGCGAACGATCTGCTCGACCTTGACGTGTCCAGCAAGCACGACCTGACTTTCCACACTCACGATAAATCTCCAGAAGAATTATTCACGAGTATACCAAAAAGCCTAGTACGAGAAAAGTCCAAAGTTCGCATCACGTGTAAAAATAATCACAGATCTTAAAATTTAAGTAAAAATCGCATATGCATCTGTAACAAAACTGTCGCCAAACGATCTATCCTTGAAATCCAAGAAGTCGCGCTTCGGCGAGGATTTTATCTCCATGCATTGCCTGTTTGCGCGAAGGGTTCCGTCCGCCGCTAGCCAAGCGTCCAAGACTGAACGAAAGCGATCGTTGCCAAGGTTGCAGACTTTGGGTGTCTTTCGCCCACGCTGCCAAATCAAACCAAGTCTGGGCAGGCACTTCTGCGACGCGGGCAACCTGCTCGCTTTCCGCTTCACTGATGTGTTCCTCCAGCACGCTAACTGGCCCGGCCGCGTGCCCCCGATCGCGGGAAAGCAGACCCGCCTCGACGTCGGGCGGAATTTCGATGGTTTTTTGTCGGAATCCTTCCCAGCACGCCTCCTTCTTGCTCCATTCGCCGATATCTTGGTTGCCCGGCGCTGCCGTCAAATAAGACTGAGCATGAACACTTAAGATCTCGATGAAAGATGCAAGTGCCGGAGAGATAGTTTGGGTCGACCAGATAACATCCAGATCGACGCGTTTGGCAGTATGATGAGACAGCCAAGCCAACAGGTACGTTACGATTTGTGCGCGATGGCCGCCGAGCT
>JANNXL010000006.1:0-5310 GCA_031409575.1 Hyphomicrobium sp. | reverse complement strand
GCTTTTCGGTCGTCTACAAGGCGCTCGACAATCTCGGCGCGTTCCAACGCTGGTTCGGGGTCCAACCAAATACCAAGGCCGCGACACTGATCTTTGGCCTGTTCCACGGCTTCGGCCTCGCGACCAAAATCCTGGACTACGACATGTCGCCGGACGGTCTGCTGCCGAACCTGCTGGCGTTCAATATTGGTGTTGAAGCGGGCCAGCTTCTGGCGCTCGCAACGATCCTGATCGCCATGGGCTACTGGCGGCGCTCAACAAGCTTTTGGCGGCATGCTTACGCAGCCAACGTCGCCATGATGACGGCAGGCTTCGTTCTGATGGGCATGCAGCTCACCGGCCATTTCGTTACCCAATCCTAAAGGACGTTACGCATGTACAATTCCGATACGCCATCCCGCGCTGAACTTCCCACGAGCGGACAATTGATCCGCTCCACTTTGATCGCACTTGCAACGGCCGCCGCGCTTCTCGTGGCGGTCGTGCTGCCCGCTGAGTACGGCATCGATCCGACCGGTATCGGCCGTACTCTGCAACTCACCAAGATGGGCGAAATCAAACAGCAGCTCTCAGCGGAGGTGGCGAAGGACGCACCCAAAGAACGACAAGCCAAAGCCGATTCGCCGGAGCCTGTCGCCGAGGCCGCTCCGCCAATTCCGGTTGCCGAGCCTGCGCGTGTAGCAGCCACCGAACCCGCCGCTCCCGTAGCAGCTCCAACACCTGTCGTCGCAGGGCGCAAAGACGAAATGAGTTTGACTCTGAAGCCCGACCAGGGCGCTGAAATTAAAATGCAGATGAGGAAAGGGGCCAAGGCCAGCTACTCCTGGACGATCGCGGGCGGCGTTGTGAACTTCGACGAGCACGGCGACGGCGGCCAGGACGTCGCGGTCAGCTACGAGAAGGGCAAGGGCGTTGCTAACAAGGAAGGCGTGCTCGAAGCGGCTTTCGATGGCATTCACGGCTGGTACTGACGCAATCGTGGCAAAGCGGATGTGACTGTCACGTTGCGCACGAACGGCGACTACGCGGCAATTCAAAGGATGGAGTAGGGTATTCCATAGTTTAGAAACGATTGGGACTTCTCGTATACGCCTGAAAGCAAGAGTGCCGTCCTCAGCCACCAAGCTCAACGACGCGATGGGCCAGGATCTGCCCTCTGAACTCCCGAGCCATTGGGCGGCTTTCGACAGCAACGGACTTGCCTTGCTGTATGCACGTCAGTTTGGCATTGTCGGCGCAGTCGCCTTAAGCGGTTTGCAGCGGGGATGTAATGTCACGTCTTGCAAAGCTCTTTTTAGGAATTTTGGTTGCTTGTGGACTGGGAATTAATTCACCAGCCCTAGCGCAAGAGGACGCGGAGGTCCGTGCCTTGCGTGAACAAGTGAGCCAATTGTATGATGAAAACCGGTTTGCCGAGGCCGCTCCAATTGCGGAGCGATATGCCTACCTTGCCCGCGAACGAAACGGCGAAAATACCGCTGTGTATGCGACGTCGTTAACCTGGCTGGGCTATATCTATCAAGGGCAAAATCGAAACACTGAAGCCGAGCCACTCTTCAAACGTGCGCTTGAAATTTACGAACTGTCGTACGGCCCCGATTCTTCCGCTGTTGGTACAGCGCTCGACAATTTGGCACGTCTATATTTGGATGATGGCCGGTACGACGAGGCCGAGCCCCTCTACCAGCGAGCAGTGTTGATCAGAGAGAAGGCGTCCGGCGGCGATCAACTGGACCTGGTCTATGCAATCGGACAGTTGGCCTACTTACTGCAAAAAAAAGGCCACTATTCAGAAGCTGAACCCCTGTTCCAGCGCGCCGTGAACCTTGCCGAAACTTCGCCTGGCACCAACAAAATCGGTCTAAGCAATGCTCTCAATAGTTTAGCATTGCTCTACGACGAGCAGGGCCGCTATGGCCTTGCCGAGGCGAACTACAATCGCTCGCTCGAAATCCGGAAAGAGGCATTTGGTCCAGATCATGCCGATGTAGCCAATTCACTGAACAACCTTGCGCACCTCTTTTACAACCAAGGCCGCTTTAGCGAAGCTGAACCCATGAATCTCCGAGCACTTGCAATCCGGGAAAAAGTCTTTGGTCCTGACCATCTCGAAGTGGCTGTGTCGCTTAACAATCTTGCTGCAGTTTATCGCGAAACTGGGAACTACCAAAAGGCTGAGGCACTTTATGTTCGCGCCCTTACGATCCGAGAAAAGGCGCTGCGGCCTGACCACCCGGATATTGGCAATATAGTGGGAGGTTTGGCTCTGCTATTGACAGACGAAGGCCGGTACGGCGACGCCGAACCGCTGTATAAGCGGGCACTTTCGATCCGCGAAAAAGCCTTGGGGCCCAATCATCCCGATGTCGCAATTACATTAAGCAACATTGCGCTACTATATCAAAGTCAGGGCCGGTACGCGGAAGCGGAATCTTTGGACAAACGCGCACTAGAAATTCGCAAGACGGTGCTTGGCTCAGATCATCCGGATGTTGCATCCTCCCTCGAAAATCTCGGTGCTTTGTATAACGACATGGGGCTCCTTAAAAACTCTGAGACAGCCTACCTGTCATCACTCGACATCCGCCAGAGGGTTCTCGGTCCAACTCACCCACGTGTTGGTTCAACACTAAACAATCTTGCATTTCTCTACGACGCACAGGGCCGGCCCGATGAGGCAGAGAGCTTCTACCGGCGGTCACTCTCTATCAGTGAATCCACGCTCGGCTCCGATCACCCGACGGTCGGAGCTATTCTAAGCAATTTAGCCGATACACGTTTTGTAAAGAACGATTGGGTTGGCGCGGCGGAGCTTTGGCGTCGCAGTACAGATGTTTTAATCAACCGGGCAAAACGCGGGGTATCGAACGACAACTCAAGTCAACCACGCCTGGGTCACGACGCACGTTTCGCCGGGCTCACGAAAGCCACATATCGGCTGGCGCTGGAAGCCAAGAATTCCGGTTCTGATTTGGCCAATGAAATGTTTCAGGCCGCACAGTGGGCCCGTTATTCAGAAGCAGCTGCTTCATTGGCGAAAATGGGATTGCGAAGCGCAGCGGGCAATCCAGAGCTTGCTGCAATTGTACGAGAGCGCCAGGACTTGGTGACCGAATGGCAAGAACGTGTCGCGGTCCGGACGGCGGCGTTTTCGCAAGCACCCAGCGTGCGTGACACGCAGTCCAAGGACGCAAATAACAGCAAACTTGCCGCCGTCGACACGCGCATCGCCGAGATCGACAAGCAGCTTGCCAAGGGTTTTCCGAATTACGCCGCATTTGCTAGCCCAAAGCCTCTCTCTATTGTTGAAGTGCAATCACAATTGGGCGACGGTGAAGCACTTGTGTTGTTTCTCGACACTCCGGAACTGAAGCCCACCCCCGAAGAGACATTTATTTGGGCGGTGACCAAGAGTGACAGCCGCTGGGTGAAGAGCGATTTCGGTTCAAAGGTGCTTGGCGAACGTGTTGGAGCGCTTCGCTGCGGGCTCGATGAGCAAGCCTGGAGTGGCGAGGGCCGGAAGAACTGCGAGAAATTACTCGGGTTCGCGCCTGCCGATGGCTGGCAGCGCGGGATGGCGCTGCCATTTGACGTCGCCAAGGCGCACGATCTCTACAAAGGTATATTCGGCGAGGTCGAGAACCTGCTCAAGGACAAGGAACTGATCATCGTCCCGTCAGGGGCGCTGACCAGCCTACCATTCCAAGTGCTGGTGACAAAACCTCCAGCATCGCCGCCCAATGTTCAAGATTACCGAAATGCCGCTTGGCTTGCGCGGGATCACGCCATCACTGTCTTACCGTCCGTTGCGAGCCTTTCTGCTCTGCGGCGCGACGCGAAAACATCGGCAGCGACCAAACCGTTTATCGGATTCGGCAATCCAGTCCTCACCGGCTCTACGCGCTGCGGCAAGATGTTCGTGCCGGATAAGTGCCCTGAGGAAGAAATTAAAGTTGCGGTCACGGCATCCTCAGATGTTTCGCGGTCTACTGGCGAGATCGATGCCACGGCACAATATTTCCGCAACGGTCTCGCAGATGTAGCTGCCATTAAGACGCGACTGTGCCCGCTTCCTGATACGGCGCACGAGTTGAAATGCGTGGCGCGTAGTCTCGGCGCGCCCGACAGCAGTATCATAGTCGGCAAGGATATGACCGAGACGGCGCTGAAGACTGCGTCGCTCAGTCAATACCGCGTTATTCACTTCGCGACCCATGGCTTGCTTGCCGGTGAGACAGCACAGCTTTCCGCCGCCCATGCCGAACCGGCGCTAGTTATGTCGCCACCCGATAACCCGACTGAGGACGACGACGGTCTGTTGACCGCATCCGAAGTTGCAGGCCTCAAGCTCGATGCAGATTGGGTGGTCATGTCGGCCTGCAACACGGCGGGCGGGGGCGCGCTTGGGGCCGAAGCGCTCTCAGGTCTGGCACGCGCCTTCTTCTATGCAGGCGCCCGCGCACTGCTTGTGTCGCACTGGCCGGTGAACTCCTACGCGGCTACCATGCTGACGAGCCGCACGTTTGCTGAGATGAAGAAGGATACAAGCCTTGGGCGCTCTGAAGCATTCCGTCGCGCCATGCTGGCACTGATGAGCGACGAAAAGCGCCCGTGGGCCGCGCATCCATCAGTATGGGCGCCATTTGTGGTGGTTGGTGAAGGCGGGGCTAAGAGGTAGCTATTTCCGAAGTTGCAGGAAAAAGCAGACGCAACGACACCAAGTCGGCTACGTCTGCTTTGGGTCAAAACTCCCGATTGGGCGGTTGACCGCGTTCGGGCGTGATAGGGCCGAAAGCAGTCAATGGCAGCAGGTTTTGGCCGAGCCCATGATGCGGCGCAGCGGTTCTCGCGACGAACGACACCGAACCGATGTGCGCAGAAAACACACCGCAACTGATCATCCGTGTCTCAGATCGGTCGGTATTGGCCCGAGGCGGTCGAACGGTTCACCGTCCGACTCCGTCTGCAGATGTGGCTATTGCTGACGGAAAAACATTCCAGCTTCCGCTAGTCGGCGTTGAGCTGCCGTCTGGCTAACATATACCGCACGGGTGAACCTGACCCGATGTGGACCTCAACGGCCAGAGATAACATTCGCCAGAGCGGTTGTGGATCAGGCTTCCTGTCCGACATCAACACCTGTGAGACAAAACCAGCGGCTTGAGGAACGGAGGATTTCAGGCTCATCGTCACCACTTGAGGAGTGGGCATGAGACAGAAATCCAATGCGCCTGGGACGCCAGCAAGCCCGTCACCGTCTGAACGGCTCGTTCGCGACATCCGCCGCATCACCCGCAAGCAGCACTCAGC
>JANNXL010000005.1:0-7533 GCA_031409575.1 Hyphomicrobium sp. | reverse complement strand
CTTCGTTTCGAAGTCGGCGACACCAATGATTTGAAGTTGATCTCCAGAAAGTGTGAAGGCGGCATTGTCATCCGATCAGTCAACGCTGACCAGTACGAAGGTAAAGTTAAGGACGGACCCCGGATCGTTTGCCGTTAGCGTTGCAACTGATACTCCCGCAGCGTTGTTTTCATCCAAACTAAATGCGCTGAGTTGGATATCAACCGGAGCGTCATTCGCGTCGATGACGGTTATGGTTTTGATCGTTTCGAACCACATACCTCCTTCGTCAGTGACCCTTAGCCGAATGTCATAGCTGGACTTCGTTTCGAAGTCGGCGACAACAATGATTTGAAGTTGATCGCCAGAGACTGTGAAGGCGGCATTGTCATCCGGGCCGTCATCGCTGAACAGTACGAAGGTAAAGCTATCTCCCGCATCAGGATCAACGGCCTGAAGCGTTGCTACTGTTGCCCCTGCAGCGTTGTTTTCATCCAAACTGAATGCGCTGAGGGTGACAGCGGCTGGAGCTTCATTCAAGTCGTTGACGGTTATCGTTTTAACTGTCTCGAACCATAAATCACCGAGGCCGGTGACTCTCAGCCGAATGTCATAATTGGACTTCGTCTCGAAGTCCGCGACAGCATTGATCTGCAGCTGATCACCAGAGATTGTGAAGGCGGCGTTGTCAGTCGATCCCTCACCGCTGACGAGTTTGAACGTAAATTCACCTGCCGCATCTGGACTGGCTGCCGCCAGCGTCGCAACCGATGCTGTGGGTAGGTTGTTTTCGTCTAAGCTTGATGCGCTGAGGTTGATTTCAGTCGGGGAGTCATTGACCGGAGTGACGTCAATCGTGAGTGTCGCGGGAGAAATTGAAAACTCCAGACTATCAAATACGGAAAAATCGAAACTGGCGTATGCCAGACCGCACGCGTTGCCAGCGGGCGTAAAGGCAAGGAAGCCGTTGGCAATATCGGTTGCCGAAATCTCATCACCAACAGCCACATTCTCACTATTGAGTGTGAGCGCGCCTGAGGCAGGAATCGTGTCTATTCGCACCGACTTCAGGCTGTCCCGGCTGTTGCCGTCGAGAAAGCCAAAATCGCTTAGTGTGAATGGGCGTGACACATCTTCATCAGTCGAAATTGTGCCGGAAATTCCGGCTGGCAATTGATTGGCGATCTGCGTGATGAAGCGCTCCGATGAACTTCGGACCTCTTGGCTCGCAACAAACGAATGCGCGTTTTCATAAAAATCGAAGAACGGAATGTAACTGCCTTCGGCACCAGTCGTACTTGCGGAAAAGGCGAGATTGACCACAAGCTGACCAGCGAGTGCCGAAAGTTCTGCGACAGCGGCGGGACTACCGGCAGGAAAAGCGAGCGGCGTTGCTGAGCTCCAACTAACAGATCCGGACAACCCAAGGTTGATCGCGACCGTCAATTGCTCGTAGACAAGGCCGCTGTAGCCGGCTCCGGAAACTGACGTCGTTCCTGACCAAATTGCGATCAATCCATCGCCAGAAATACTCGTAAGGCTGAAAGTTTCCGAAGCCATATCAATGGCCCCATCCATCGCCGCACCGATACCGGAAAGACCCCACCAGATATGGTCGTATGCCGCGAAATCTAATTCAGAGTAAGTACGTGTTTGCCCGCCAGCTTCGCCCGTTTCTCCGCTACTTGAGATAGAACCGCCACCTGGAGCAGGAAATGCTGGGCCAAAGAAAAAATCACTCACGATACCCGCCCAACAAATCAGTAACGGTGACGGCCTGCATTTGATGCGAGCACGAGAAAGACCCGCAAGGAGTGCTGGAATTAAATTTCCGGAGATAAAAAACTAGCATCGGGGAAATTGGATTTCAATATTCTCTGTATTGCCGGAAATTTTTTAACGGCCACTTGCTTCAAGCGCCGCTTCGCTCTGGCGTGAATCACAAAAGGTCCCGCCGTTTTGAATTCGTGAAGCTGTCAACGGGTCGAGACCCCTGGGTCCGTCAAGGTAACGAGGTCGTGCCCGGTGAGGCATGGAGCCGTTTCGGCTTGAAAATAACCTCGATCTGTCGTCCTTGCTCGGAAGTTGAACATTGACAGCGAAGGTGGGTCTTTAGAACTGCCGCGCCAGAACAAGGGGAACGCAATGGCCAAAGGTTATTTGATCGCGCATGCGGTGGTGACCGACGCTGAGAAGTGGGGTCAGTATGTCGTAAAATCCAAAGTCGCCCTCGAAAAGTACGAGGGCCGCCCGATCGTGCGCGGCGGTCAATGCGAGATCATGGAAGGGCATGGCGTCGCCCGCAACGTGATCATTGAATTTCCCAGCTACGCTCACGCAATCGGATACGCCAAAAGCCCAGAGTACGCCGAAGCCAAAATCTTACGTCAAGGTGCCGGCAGCATCGACATCACCATCGTTGAAGGCGTAGCCTAATGTGCTTGGCGGCCGGCTCCCTGTAAGGGGAGTCGCCAAGCACCAAGTAAAACTCTCCCGTGCTTGGCGGCCGGCTCCCTGTAAGGGGAGTCGCCAAGCACCAGCAAAGAGACCTTCATGCCGCACACGCCACAGAGCGATGGCCGGGACCCGTGGCACGCGACGGTGCTCACCTTGTTTCCGGACATGTTTCCTGGCGCACTCGGTGTGTCCCTTGTGGGCCAAGCTTTGTTGGCAGGACTGTGGTCACTTGATGCCATTCAGATCCGTGACTTTGGAATTGGCCGCCATCGGGCCGTAGACGATACGCCTGCTGGCGGCGGCGCCGGCATGGTGCTGCGTGCTGATGTCCTCGGTGCGTGCATCGATCACGCCCGTAGCGCAGCGCCCGCACGTCCGCTGATCTATCTCTCGCCGCGCGGCGAACCCCTGACGCAGGCGTTGGCTCACGAGCTGTCCGCTGGTCCAGGCGTGCTGCTGCTTGCGGGGCGCTTTGAGGGTGTTGACGAGCGCATTCTGGCGGCCAGGCAGATCCGCGAAGTATCGATCGGAGACTATGTGTTGTCCGGCGGCGAACTGGCGGCCATGGTGCTCATCGATACGTGCGTCCGCCTTTTGCCCGGTGTGCTGGGCGGCGAAGACAGTCTGGCCTCGGAGAGCTTCGAAAATGGGTTACTCGAATACCCCCACTATACCAAGCCACGCGAGTGGGAGGGGCACACCATCCCCGATGTCCTGTTGTCGGGAGACCATAAAAAAATAGCCGACTGGCGGCAGAACCAAGCCATTGAGTTGACGCGGCAGCGCCGCCCTGATCTGCTGAAACGGTAAATACGAGTCCTGGCGAGGACTATCTGCCACCGAATTGCCTTGCAGATGCCGTGTGCTCACCAGCGCTGCCTCAACTTCCTTTCCGTCACGATTGATCCCTGAATGACCCGCCGCGCCCTCAACCAAACGCTCCGCCGTGCGTATGTGCTGCTCGGCATGGTTCTGCTGCTGTCCTGCGTCGCCAAGCTCGCACACTACATCCCGGGGCTTTCGGGCACGCCTTATGAGACCATCGCGACGGCCGTCTACGACTATCTGAAAGACATGGCGCTCGTATTCGTTACGGTTGTGGCGGCCTACTTAGCCAATGTGTTTCAGAAGCGCTCCAAGTTTGTCGAGAGTCTGGAAGAAGAGTGGCGCGGCATGGTACGCACCAAATCCGCGCTCTACACGTTTTGCGAAATGCCATATCCGTCGACCGACGATTATCTCGCCGCTTACTGCCGCATCAGCGAAACAATCGACAACATGCGCATCGTTTATCGCAATGCAGGCGAAACGCGCGACATGATTGGGCTTTACCCTTACGCGCCCCTGCACGACATGCGCCGGGCCTTGATGTCGATTGATCCGCGCCAACGCCAAACGATCCCAGCTGAGGAACGGGCGCTAGTCCGCGATGCGATATTGCAGAGTTTTTTTGCGCTGCGTGAAACATTCCTTGAAGAACTGGACCTGAAGGAGCCCGAACATCCGCTTCTGATCCAGGGTGCACGCCGGCGTAAAGTTCCGGGTTCGGCGCGCAAAGCGCAGTCACATCAATCCGCCCAGCAGGTAGCTTTGCAAAAATTGCCGCATCCAGAAACGCGCAGCGATATCGATGAACTTTTGACACGGCTCTATAACGACGAAAAAGCGGCAGCCAGTGCGTTGGCCGCACAACGCGAGAGTCTCGTACCGTGAGCGAGCGCTCGATACTGATCACCGGGTGCTCATCGGGCATCGGGCTAGCGTCAGCGCGCATGTTAAAAGCCCGGGGCTGGCGCGTGCTTGCGACTGCGCGGACTGAAAGTGACCGCGCCATGCTTGAGCGTGAGGCCGGTGTTGAAACGCTGCACTTGGAATTGTCCGACCTGGCTTCGGTTGCTGCGTGCGGTGACGAAGCGCTGGAGCGAACCCATGGCCGTTTGTATGCCCTTTTCAATAACGCGGCCTACGGCCAGATAGGTGCCGTGGAAGACATATCCGCTGACTGTCTTTCGCAGCAATTGCTGACCAATGTCGTCGCCCAGCACGAGCTCGCGCGCGGTATCATTCCAGCAATGCGCAAAGCTGGGGAGGGGCGCATCGTCCAGTGTTCATCCGTTTTGGGCCTTGTGGCGGCCCCCTATCGCGGCGCCTATTGCGCTTCAAAATTTGCACTTGAGGCCTTGTCGGATTGTATGCGGCTGGAACTTGCAGGGAGCGGTATCCGTGTCTCGATTATTGAGCCTGGCCCCATTCGCACGCGGTTTGTCGAGCACGCACTCGCCAATTTCAAAGTGACGGTCAATATTGATGCGTCCCCGCATCGCGAACTTTATCGAGCGCGGCTAGCGTCAATGGAGGCAGGCGGCAAGGCCGCGTTCAAACTCGAACCTGATATCGTCGCACAGAGGCTGGTGCACGCGGTGGAAAGTGCGCGGCCTCAGCGGCGCTACTACGTGACCACACCGACGTATTTGGCCGCAGCGATGCGGCGGCTGGCACCGCCTGCCGTTGCTGATTGGTTTGTGCGCAAAATGTGACCCGTCAGGCAGGGCACAAAAAAAAGCGGAGAGCACTCTCTCCGCTTTTTTCGCTTTACGGTTCCCATTGAGCCGAGCCGGCGCGTTCCGGTGCCGCCGACTCCGCTTCAGTTTTCTTTTAAGGGACGGGCTCGACCTTTGGCGCTGGCTTCGTTTCTTCCACTGCGGCCGGCGCGGCGGCAGGCGGTGACGATTTTAGTTCAGAGTATTTCGTTTCCCACAAAAAGTAACCGATACCGGCAAGTGCCAGCAACAGAACCGGCCAAACGAGCCAGGCGATGCCCGCGCCTTCACGCTCAGCGGCAACAGGAGCCGATTTTGTAACGGCTTCTGCCGTGCGCGCGGCGGTTGAAGCCGCAGCTGTCGCTGTGCTTGCTGCGGCAGCCACTTGAGGTGTTGCAGCCGGAGCTGCCTGCTTGACAGTCGTCTGAGCAGGAGCGGTTGCAGTTGCCGCCGGGGCGGCTGCTACGGCCTGCTGAACCGCAGGTGCACATGCCGCCGTCGTCGAGGCAGCCGCTGCGGCAGCACTTGCCGCCGGTGTCAAACTGCCGAGCAACGAAGCGCGCTGTGCCGCTAACATCGACGATAAGGCTGCGCCCGAGAGGCTTGTGGCGCCGGGTGCCTTGCCCAACCCGCCGAGAACCAGCGGAGCTGCAAGTGCCATGAGCGATGCGCCAGACTGCGGCTTCAGACCGGCTGCAGCGGCCGCGGCCTGCGCGAAGCCGCCCTGTTTCACGCCAAACAAGCTGCCGAGCAGCTGGCTGCCAGGAATTGAAGCCGTTCCGGAAGTCAGCAGGCCGGCTATGTCGGCGAGCGCGCCGGGGTCACGCGCCTGAGAGCTGACGAGACCCGCCACCATGTTCATAAGCGATTGATCGCCGCTCCCTGAGACAAGCGCGCTCAAGATTTTTGAGACGATGGCACCAAGCCCGGACGTGAGCGCCCCTTCGCTCTCGCCGAGCGTTGAACTGGCTGTTTTCAGCAATGCCGGGGTGACGAGACTCTGGAGGGCCTCAATAAGATTGGCAGACATCATCTTCTCCTATGGAACTATACTGCGACTCTTCAGGCGTGAGATGGCGCCCCTATATGTAACGCCCCCATATCCGACGACGGACGCCGGATACGCAACAGCCATTTTTCTGGGCATGGTACGGACAGGACGGGGTTAGGCGCGGTGGTAGGGGTGGCCGGTGATCAGGGTCGCCGAACGGTAAAGCTGCTCAGCGAGGACGACTCTCGCCAATCCGTGTGGCAAGGTCATGGAACCCAGAGACAATTTGATGTGCGATTTTTGCAAAACGTCCACGCCGTGCCCGTCGGCCCCGCCAACCAGAAAAGCAAGAAGCGAGCGGCCTTGATCGCTGTTCTTGCGTAGCAATTGCGCAAAGGCGGGGCTTGAGTAGTCTTGGCCATTTTCATCAAGCGCAACAAGAACTTCGGCTTTTGCAGCGGCCTTCATAAGCCGTATTGCCTCGTCAGCTTGGCGTTCGGCAGCGCTGCCCGCCCGGCTTTCAGGGAGTTCAATGAGTTCAATGGGTCCAAGGGCCGCTTGGCGGCTGAGTGCGGCCAAGCGTTCAGAATAGCGGACATAAAGTTCGCGTTCTGCGCCGTCTTTTAGCTTACCAACGGCGGCGATTAGAAGTCGCATGACCAAGTCCCGCTGCCGGACAGGTTCACTCTCCGGCACCGTTTCTGCGCTGAAAAATCAGCCCTCAGTGCGTGGTTTCCAAGGGCCGCTCGGCCGACCACATCTTCTCAAGCTTGTAGAAATCACGCACTTCCGGCCGGAACAGGTGAATGATGATGTCGCCGGCATCGGCCACAACCCAATCGCAGGTTTCCATGCCCTCCACGCGCACGCTGTCTAAGCCAGCCGCCTTAAGCTTCTGGCGCAGTTGATCCGCGATGCCACCGACGTGCCGGTCGGTCCGGCCCGATGCGATAACCAGGAAATCTCCAAGCGAGGATTTTCCAGCAAGATCAATCGTAACGATCTCTTCTGCCTTGGCGTCGTCGAGCCAGGCGATGACCTCCTTCAGGAGGGCTTCAGACCTGCGGCCTTGCGGCGTCAGGTCCTGGGGAGGCGTGCCCTTAAGGGCCGTCTCAGCGGCGGTTCTCATGTTTGAGTAGTTGTCCTTGCCTTGTTGCAACCCGAACTCGGGCTCCAAATTTATGTAAAGCCGTTGATACCAGTCCCGGGCGCCCATTGTGTGACACCACAAACGCATCATCGGCAGGGGAAAGATATGCGGCCTCGCTGGGTGCGGCAATAGGGATCAGCACGTTAACCAGCGAAGGGTCCAGACGTGTTGCTGCAACATGACTCTTTTTGCTTGGCGCATGGCGACTCCCCTCCGGGGAGCCGGCCGCCATGCGCGGGCGCTTCGCGCCAAGTTAGAGTGCGCTTCGCGCCAAGAGGTCACAAGTATGCTGGGCATGTTTGGATCAGCAATAGCTCGCTGGACGCCGAAAAATTGTTCTTCCAATGACGTCGGTTGCGGTTTCCGGCAACAAGCACTTTGCAAGACGGCACTGACACTCACGCCAGGCCGTCTTG
>JANNXL010000004.1:0-5254 GCA_031409575.1 Hyphomicrobium sp. | reverse complement strand
GCTATGTCTTTCCGGCGTTCCATACCTTTCGACGACCGCTTAGCGAGAACACCGTCAATCAGGCATTTCGGCGGATGGGATATGCGGCGGGCGAAGTCACCGCGCATGGATTGCGGACGACCGCCTCAACTTTGCTTAACGAGAGCGGCAAATGGAGTCCCGACGCCATTGAGCGGTCGCTTGCCCATGCCGACGCCAACAGCGTTCGCGGAATCTATAACCGAGGCCGCTATTGGGACGAGCGCGTTGCGATGCACCAATGGTGGAGCGATCATCTCGACATGCTCCGCGACGGTGCGGCGATTTTGCCGTTCAACAAAACGGCATGAGCGCCGCTAAAAACGGCGAAGTTGAACGCCTAATCGTCAAAATCAAATTCATTCCAGATCGGTTTGGGGCGGTATTGCGGAGGATTGGCAACCCAGCGGTTGATTTCAGCCTCGCTCCAGCCTGCTCCATTTGCACTTATCGGCACCTGCGGCGGGAAAGTGCCTTCCTTGATCTTGCGATAAACGGTCGAGCGGGACAGGCCGGAGCGGTGGAGGACGGTCTTAAGCCGGATGATGCGGTCTGGTTCGGGCATAGTCGTGGTTCCATTCGTTGCGCGTTGATGACACCCCCTGCGACCAATCTTGGCGTTGCCGCGCTCAATGAAAAGGGCGTTTTTGGCGCATCGAAGTGCGGCGTAGGGAAACTGGCGTTCGGCGGATTTGATTGTATAGTGTAGCTTGACGCCGAACGACAATTTGAATAGGTGAAGCAATGCGAATCAGGAATGCTGCCCACGCCTACGAATCCGTAATCATTGAGTGAGGAGAAAATCGTTGAAGCACCAAGACATTGCGCAGGCAATCAACCCTGATTTGCGCGGCTCACTCGCCGCGATAAAGCGTGCTGCGGAATCGGCGCGTCGTACGGCGATACAAACCGACACTGAAATTGTCTTGGTTCGCGATGGCAAAACTGTGTTGATCCCTGCGAAGCAGTTGCGCGAAGGTGGCAAGTGATCCGCCGACACGCCCTACCGGTAGGCGTCGCGCCGTGACGATAGGGATTCTTTCAGGGAGGTGGATATGAGCGCCAGTGCAGGCATCCGCATGAAGAACCCGGCCCATCCGGGCAGCTTCGTGAAGGCCGAGATCATCGAGCCATTGGGCCTGACGGTGACGGCTGCGGCGCAGGTGTTGGGCGTTACCCGCGCCACGCTATCGACGTTGCTGAATGAGCATTCGCAGCTTTCGTCCGAAATGGCCCTACGGATCGAAAAGGCGTTTGGGGTTTCGATGGACACGCTGATGCGGATGCAAAACAGCTATGACATCGCACAGGCACGGAAACGCGAGGGAGAGATCAAGGTTGCGCGATTCGCCGGTTCAGTGGTCATCCCAAGTTCACAATCAGCGCGCCTTTGAGGGAACAGTCAATGTCGCAGCCCGAGTTTAAGCCGAAACTTTTTGTCGTGGATACCGCGCCTGATTTGTTGCGCCCGGTTACCAAAGCGAACGAGGCGATGCACCCTCAGGTCATGTCAGAATCGTCTTTCACTGCTGAGCGTTTAAGGAAAGCCGCCTATTACTCAGACGATACCGCGCTCGTTTTTCATATGGATGTCCGTGAAGGATTGAAGTTGCTTTCCGAGTGCGGCGTTAAAGTCAATTGCGTCGTGACCTCGCCGCCATTTTACGGCCAGCGGGACTATGAGGTAGATGATCAGATTGGGCTGGAAGACCATCCTTCACAGTTCATAACATGCCTAGCCGAAGTGTTTGATGGCGCGGGTTTGGTGATGGCCGATAATGGTAGCCTGTGGGTCAACATTGGCGACACATATTGGAGCGGCAAAGGCGAGCATCGCAGCGGTGAGGCTAAGCAGTCGGCTCGCCGATTTGGCCTTCGACCGCAGGACAAGAAGGGCGATGGAAAATGGTGTGTTCCAAAGCAGCTCCTCTTGATTCCCCACCGCCTAGCAATTGAATTACAGGAGCGAGGATGGCTCGTTCGAAACGATAATGTTTGGGTTAAACCAAATCCGACGCCCGATCAGGTCAGGGATCGTTGTTCGGTGTCGCATGAGTATGTGTTTCATTTCGTCAAGGAGCGGTGGTATTACTTCGATAAGAATGCGGTAGGTCGAACGACCGAGAGTGGGTCGGTTTTGCCTCCGCTTGACACTTGGGAAATTCAGCCGGTGCGCGGCCAAACGGGACGACATAAAGCGCGATTTTCCGAGGAGTTGGTCCGCATCCCAATCCTAACAACAACGCCTCCTAGAGGGGTGGTCCTAGACCCTTTCGCCGGAAGCGGGACATCACTTGTCTTCGCTAGAAAGCATGGCTTCCGCGTGATAGGCATCGACGCAAAGCAGGAATATTGCGATCTTATGGTTCGGCAACTTAAGGGGTTAAAGGACGAGGATGGAATTGATCAAGAGTAACAGGCTCTTGAAATGGGAAATGGGGCATAGATGTATCTTTCAACGGACTTTGTTCTAAAGGCGATAGACGCGCTCCGCCGCGAGGTGCATCCTTTCGTGGGAATTACCTTTGTAGCTTGCAAACGCCACAACCTCAGTATTGGGGCAATGGATGATGTCAGCATCGATATGCTAACCCGCGCGCATCTTGACGATCATCACCGCATCGACCGTCGCAGCTCATATTACTTCCAACCGTTTCGCAGTGCCTCTTGGTGGGTGGCGGAAAAATATCCGTCAAGCGGTTTACAGACGGTCAATACGCAGACTTTCGACGACGTTTTCCTACGCACTCGTGGCAAAAGGAAATGGGGTTTTCAACTAGATTACCTGAGCCAATTGACGGCAGTGCTCAGAAAGCTGAACCTTAAATCGCAGGTGCCTGCCGATGCTTTGGCTGTATGGTTATACAAGGATGCCGACGTAGGGAGCATCGGCAGCTACGACGCCCTGACCAAGCTGTTTTTCGAACAATACAATATTTCAGCCGACGAGCAGTCTGGAATTTTTTCGGGCAGAGTGATGGAACAATACCTGCCATCGAAAGAGGCTTTCGTTTCTGAACCGTTGGAGATGACAGCCGTCACCCATTCGTTGCCGGAACCGCCAGATGCGGAGGCTGAAGGCGGAAGGACCATTGCTTCATTGCGGCTCATAAATGCGGGGCCAGCTCATGAGATGAGCGTGGATTTCGGGCAACGATTGACAATCGTTACGGGTGACAACGGTCTTGGTAAATCATTCCTGCTCGATTTTGCGTGGTGGGTTGCCACGGGCATTTGGGCAGAGCGGGAAGCGTTGCCGCAGCCGGACGGCTCCAAGACAAACTCCCAAGTCGAATATACGTTGAGCGGTAAGTCGGGCCGATTATCGACTTTCACGGCCAAGTTTGACCAAAAGAACTACGCTTGGATGCGCTCGCGTGGGGCCATGACGGTCGAGGCGCTCGCGGTGTTTTCCCGGGCCGACGGTTCCTTTGCAATTGCCGACCCGATCCGGGCCAAGCTAAATCAAGGCACACAAACCAGCGGATGCCTTACCGCAAATGAAGTCTGGAACGGTCGCCCAGGGCTGATTGAAGGATTGATCCGAGACTGGGTAAGATGGGAAAGCGCTTCCGACAAATCGACGTTCGCCCAATTCGCTTCGGTTCTAAAGCGCCTCTCTCCCGAAGATCTCGGAACGCTGACACCGGGGCCATCTGTTCGATTGCCGCCCGATCCACGCGATATTCCAACAATTCAACATCGATATGGCACAGTGCCGATTACGCAAGCATCATCAGGCGTAAAGCGAGTTCTTCTTCTCGCGTATCTCATAATTTGGTCATGGCAGGAGCATGAACTGGCAGCCCAGCGTTTGGGTAGGCAATCGCTGCACCGGATGATGGTCATAGTCGATGAATTGGAAGCCCATTTGCATCCCAAATGGCAGCGAATTGTACTTCCTGCTTTAATGGGCGTTGGCGACCTATTGAGTGGCGACCTCGCGCTTCAAATGATCGCGGCCACTCACTCCCCGATGATTTTGGCGTCAATGGAACCGTCCTTCGACCCGTCGACCGATGTCTTATATCACTTGTATGGAGCTGGCCCGACAGTGAAATTGGAGGAAACACCGTTTGTTAAATACGGGGATGCGTCGGGTTGGCTGACTTCGCCCTTGTTTGGGATGCGTCACGCACGCTCACGCGAAGCGGAATTGGCCATTGAGGACGCCAAGAATTTGCAATTGGCAGACAATCCATCTGCCAGCGAGGTCGCTGACGTATCCGACAGACTGAGGCTTCATCTCGCCGGTGATGACAAATTCTGGCCGCGTTGGCTCTTCTTTGCCGAAGAGCATGGGGTCAGCATATGATCCGGGTGGCGTTGGCGCCTGAATATCCCAATTTTAATGCTGAGGTTCGCGTTCCGGGTGCCGCCTTCCTAACCGAATGCCCGAACCCAACTTCAGAGCAGTTCAAAAAGAAGAATTTCTGGAATCGCGCCGCTAAGGAACTCCACGCTGCCTATTCCGGCATCTGCGCCTACACGGCGATGTATCTTCCTGAACAAGGGTCGGTAGATCACTTTCGTCCAAAATCGACGTTTCCATTGCTGGCTTATGAATGGGGTAACTTTCGTCTGGCAAGCGGCAGGGTCAATAATTCCAAAGGAAATCAGGCCGAAGTCATTGATCCATTTGAAGTCGAAGATAATTGGTTCTACCTCCATATTCCAGCTTGCTTGCTGAAACCAAATCCGAATCTCGACAGAGCTACGCGAAACAGGATCAATGGGACGATCAATTCGCTTCGCTTGAACCAAGACGACAATTATGTTCAAGAACGCTGCAACATTCTAATTGAATTTGCTCGCGGCGACATTTCCGAGAACTTTTTATCGAGACGCTACCCATTCCTCGCAAAAGAGGTGGCCAGACAAGCGTTAGACCAAACCGCGTTGCGTGAACTGTTTCGAATTTAGTTGCCTCAGGTTGAGCGAGTTGCTGCTGCCCTTCGGGCGACCCGCTCTATCCGCTGACGGAGACCGGGCCTGTAGTCCCGGCCCATCCGGGTGACGATCAGGAGCGTGGGACAATGAGCGGGATTTTCTAAGGCCGCACTCTTTCCCGCTGCGCTCCTTGAGGGTGCGGCGTTTTTGAACTGACCCGCTGGCACTCTCGCCTCTCAACTGGCCGGATGGGCGCTGGCGCACAGTTGCGCGCGCACACCATCCAGCGGCGTCGCTCCGTGCAAGGGTGCCGTTTGCTTGTGCCGCGCTGCGGCGGGGGAGGCTG
>JANNXL010000003.1:0-3870 GCA_031409575.1 Hyphomicrobium sp. | reverse complement strand
CCACGATGATGCGGGCGCGTTTCCACGCTTCGATGAATCGCTTGCCCGGTTCGCTGCCGTCGAATTGCACCACGAGGTCGTCCATGTCGCTGACTTTTTCGAGCAGGGCGGCCACGTCGGTTTCCACTTCTTTCAAGTGCGCGCTGCGGTTCACAATGTGGCCGCGCGGTGTGCTCATCACATTGCTGAATCCGGTGATGGCGGCGGTGAGCGCAGCCACGCGGGCGGCGGTCACGCCGCGTCCGGCTGCCCCGGCTTCGCTGACGGCGGCTGTGCCGAGGTCGCGAATCGCAGTGGTCTTGTTCACCAATTCTTGCGTGCGGAGTTTTTGAATCTCGCTCTTGGTCATGTCCACCTTGCCGTGACGGTCGAGGTCACCGGATTTCTTGAAGTGAACGGCGAGCGCGCGGGCGAGAACAAACGCGGCATCTTCGAGTGAGGTTTCGGCCACGGCTTTGGCGTCGGTTGCGCCGCCGGTCGCGCCGTCAGCTTGCGCGGCCTTGGCGGTGACTGCGCCGTAGTCGGTCGCAAGCTGAACGATGTGAGCACGCCGGTCAGCACCAGCGCGGAGACCAGGAGCAGCGTGATTACATCAACGGAAAGCTTCTCCGTCGCAAAGAGGACGATCGCGACAAAGAGCAGGCCGAGGACGAGGGCAATCTCCATAGAAAATCGAAGGCTGTTACTGTTTGTTAATCCCCTTGAGAGCAAAAATACTGAGCACGCATCCGAGAATCAGGAGAGTCAAAAGCCCGGCTCTCGAACTGGCCCATGCGACCTGATCCAACAAAAGCCAGGCGCTCCGAAAGATTAGGATCGAAGAAAACAGGAGGAGCAGTTCCCCCAGAATCAGGGGCTTGGTTTTTTTCATGTGTGTTGTCGTGAGGCACTCTCTCCTTGCCGGCAGGGAGGAATCAACGCTGCTCCGCAGTGTCATCCACCGCGCTTTTCCCGGCAATGATGAACGGTGTTATCCGGGCGACCGCCAGCTTGTCGATGCGGCGACGGTCCATGTCCACCACTTCGAAGCTGAAGCCGTCCCATTCAAACTTGTCGCCCTCATCCGGTATCCGGCTGAGATGAGACAGGACGAAGCCACCGACGCTGCGATAGGCAGCCGCGTCGTCTTCGCCGCGACGAATGCCATTTCTGCCGTGGCAAAAATACCATTGGCGGCGATGAGCAGGAGTAGCATCGCAATTTCCAACGTAATGATCGACATGTCGATGAAGCTTGTAGAGAGAACTGTGCCAACACGAACGCAATGAATGCTGCGCGCGGACGGGCTTTGATACTGCGGATGTGATGAGAAAGCCACTCTCAGCCGCTTCGACCGGCGGTTGCCCGGCTGCCACTGGTGGCCACCGGCTGGTCACAGCAACTCAACACCCAGCGGCGATGGACTGCAAAAGCTCCTGTTTTCGAGCTGTTCTCCACCAACGCGGACTGGCACATCGCCCGCTAAGAGAAGGCGTGTGCGCCGCAAAACATGGCGGGCGACTGACGATGATTTGACCTATGAACACTGCGACTCAAGTTTCCGCGGAGAATCCCATCCCCACCCCTTCCGCGACCGTCGCCTGCGCGACACCCCCGGAAAGAAAGCGGATTTTACTGGCGGACGATTCACCACAAATTCGCGAGTCACTGAGCAAAGTGCTACGCAACGCAGGCTATCATGTGACCTCCGTGGCGCACGGCGGACAGGCGCTCGACCGCGCGTTGGAAGAAGAGTTCGATCTGCTCTTGCTGGACCTCAATATGCCCGGCATGGACGGATGGGAAACGCTCGACCACCTCGCCCGCTTGAAGCCCACGCTGCCCGTCATCATCATCACCGCGCAACCTAACCAGCGCGAGTGGGCGCAAGCGGAGGGCGCTCGCGCATTGATGGAAAAGCCCCTCGATCTGCCGCTGCTACTCCAGACCATCCATAACTTCACGACGCAGCCTCCAGGCAACGTCGCCTCAAATCAGAAAGGGCCGGCGACCCCATTTCGTCTCGCTGCGCCGGAGAAGAAGAAGTTCCGATTCTCCAATCCCCACCGCGGGTGGGAATCGAGTTGACCAACTTAACTGCAGGCTCAGCCACAATGAGATTTCGTCCTCGTGGTCCCGCGCCGTTTCGAACTCCGCTTCGCTGATGAAACCCGGCTGGCCTCAGCTGCTCATCGGCTGGTCGCTCCCCGGACTCAGCCTGATGGCTCACCCAATGATTCCAACGCAAAACGCCACAGTTAGCCGGTTTCCTTGCGTGGCACATTGGCAGCTAACGGCAGGTGTGACATGAACGAACGGAAACAACGAACCGGAGAACGAACATGAAACTGAGTTTTCACGAAATCTTGAAGAGCGAGCGGGCGCTGGCCGCCAGCCGGCCGACGCCGATAACCCAATGGAAGCGCCTGCTGGTGCCGATTGACTTCACCGAGGGTTCGCGCGAAGCCCTGAAGCTCGCCGTCTCGCTTACTGCCGACCCGGAAGACCGAATCACGCTGCTGCACGTGGTCGCGCCAGAGTCCTTCTTGCAACGCGGCAACGCGGTGATGATGACGTTGAGCAAGAGTGATGCGGAGTTGCAGGCTGAGGCCGAGAACCGCCTCTGCCGCTGGGCCGAGCGGGAAGCCGGCCCGGACATCGAAGTCGAAACGGTCGTCCGCGTTGGCGCGATTCACCGCGAAATCCTTCGCGTCGCCGAGACGCGTGAATGCGACGTCATCGTCCTCGCGACGCAGGCGAAGAACTGGATCGAGCGATTGTTCCCCGGCAGCGTGACAAAGAAGCTGCAACGGAAAGCTCCGTGCGCGCTCATCACTATCCGCCCGCCGGTCGCTCGCCGGCGGGAATCCACTCCCGCGAAATTGGTCCCCGAAGAAGCGTGGCGGGCGAGCCGCCATGAGAAAGGCACTCGGTCCGAGTTTCGTTAAATCGCGATTAACCCTCACAACAATGAAAACTCTCAACTTTCTGTGCATCGTCGCGCTGGCGCTCGCGCGCCCCGAGACGCAGGCTGCTCTCATTGACGGTTCGGCGCCCGGCCAGGTGGACTTGAGCTTCGACCCCGATGCCGCGCACGGGCCGAACGGGACCGTGCGTACCCTCGCCGTGCAACCGGATGGTCAAGCGCTGGTGGGCGGCTACTTCACCAAGGTCGGCGGCGTTGAACGGCCTTACCTCGCACGCCTGAAGGCCGACGGAACACTGGATGCGGGCTTCGACGCAAGAATCGGAGCGGGGCAGAACTATTTCGTTTATGCCCTCAAGGTCCAACCCGATGGCAAGATACTCGTCGCTGGGCGGTTCAGTTCCATCGCCGGGAAAGCCAAGACCAGCCTGGCGCGCCTGAATCCAGACGGAACCCTCGACACCAACTTCGTCACGAGCGTCACGAGCGGCGGGCCGTTTCCGAACGTCTATGCGCTGACCTTGCAGCCGGACGGGAAAATCCTGGTCGGCGGAAACTTTGGACTCGTGAATGGAGAGAGTCGCAACGGCATCGCGCGTCTGAACGCCGACGGCACACTGAACACCGCTTTCAAGCCCGGCACAGGCACCGGCTACTATCGCGACGTTTATTCCGTCGCGGTGCAGGCGGACGGGAAGATTCTCCTAGGCGGCAATTTTCGGAAGATAGACGGGCACGACCGCGGAGACTTGGCGCGTTTGCACCCGGATGGCCGGCTCGACCTTGGGTTTACGGCGGGTACTTCCGGGCGCGCGGTCGTGAACTTCGTGGGCGTGCAACCCGATGGGAAAATCCTCGTGGCCGGTGATTTTACCTCGATCGCTCGCAATATGCGTAAGCAAATCGTACGCCTGCATTCAAACGGTTCGCTTGACGAATCCTTTAACCCCGGCCACGGGACCGCC
>JANNXL010000002.1:0-9735 GCA_031409575.1 Hyphomicrobium sp. | reverse complement strand
CAACAAAATCGTCAAAGGCCTGCAACGTGAAGACCTGTTCACGGTCGTATCCGAGCACTTCCTCACCGATACAGCCAAATATGCCGACATCGTCCTGCCCGCCGCCATGGCGGGCGAAGCCGAAGACATGATGTGGTCGTGGGGTCATTTCTACTTCACGTACAATCAGAAGGCGATCAACCCGCCCGGCGAATGCAAGCCGACCAGCGAGATGTGGCGCTTGCTGGCACAGGAGATGGGCTTTGACGATCCACTTTTCAAAATGACAGACAGCGAATTGTGCGCTTACTATATCAACTGGGACGACCCTAAAATGGCGGGCGTCAATATGGAGCACTTCAAGAAACACGGGTACTTCAGAATTGACGTGGGCCCCGTCGATACGCGCGCCCCGCACAAGGACGGCAAGTTCCCGACACCATCGGGCAAGGTCGAGTTCTTGCTCCATGATGCAAAGAACTTCGTCGCGGGACCATTCCGCATGATGAGCGACGGCAACCAGGACGGTTCGCCCGTCGATTCGTTGCCGGGGTACGTACCGCCGCGCGAAACCCCCGAGACGAACCCCGATCAGGCCAAGCTCTATTCGCTCAACATCATCACACCCAAGAGCCACGGCTTCCTGAACTCGTGCTATGCGAACGAACCGCACAAGATCAAAGGACAGGGGGAACAGTTCGTGATGGTGTCGCCCACTGATGCCGCCAAGCGCAACATTCGCGACGGCGACCCGGTTCGCGTTTACAACGGCCGCGGCGATTTCGAAGGCGTCGCGCGCGTCACGGACGACGTGAACCCCGGCATCGTGGTGGCAACGCTCGGCTACTGGCGCTCGCTCAACCGCTCGGACGGTTCGGTCAATTCCATTTCGTCGCAGGAATGGGGTGGTCTCGGCCGCTCGCCGAGCTTCTCGGATAACCTGGTTGAGGTGAGCCGGGTGAATTGAAGTCGACCTTTACGGACTGTTGGGCTTCGCCAAAAGGCTCAGCCCAACCTACGGCGCGCAACTGAATGTTGGTGCTGACTCCGGACTTGATCCGGTGGAAGACTTACTTTGTATCTCAGCCGAGCCTCGGTTTTATTCCAATCACAATTAGAGCAACTAACATGACCGCCGACGAGATAAAGTTGAAGTTAAGGGAAGCGCTCGACGGTATTGAATTCTCCAACAACACGGAACGCGAAAAGCTTATTGCCTGGGCAACAACAATGCGAAACGTCGGCATGTGGGGTCTGCCAGGATTTCAGATCCTTGTTGGAGTCCAAAACAAATGTGTCCTTGAGTGCCGCAATGCTGATCACTCTTGGGATAAATTCGACTTCAATACAGACTAGAAAAATGTGGTGGAGCTGGTTCGACATACCGATCTTAAGGCTTCGGCTTCTTCTAGGGCGTCTCAAGCAATTCGGCAAATGCTTGATCTTCAGCAAAGTCTGACCGGTGGGCCCGTTCCAGGGCTGGCTGCAAAATGGTCAGTTCATCGCTCGACAATTGATAAGGTGCGTTGGTGATTTCACTCAACGCTTCGACGGCCGCCAGCTGCTCAGCTTCCGGCAGCTCGAGCACCGCCGCAAACAAACTCTCGAGTTTTTCGTTTCTGCGATCCATCCACGAGGAATAGCATAATCGCACTTGGCGAGGAAGCTGGTTGGCGGGATCATCCGCGTTAGGCTCTGGAACTTGCCGCTTTTGCGACCAGCCGTGCTAAGGTAGGGCGACCGGGGAAGAAGCCTCCAAGGAGCGCGCCGATGACCAACACGGAAGAACGGCACGCCACCCGCATCGCGGCGAGCAAGGGGTACATCTTGGAAAAGGTCGGCAAAGGTCCCCACCACGGCCGGTTTTCGATTGTCAACAAGGCTCAAGGCTCGCGTGTTCGCTCCGATGTCCCCGGTGCCGAATTCACGTTCTCACTGCAAGAGGCCGAGGCCTGGCTGGCGAAGAGTGCCGGATAGGCTCGGAACTGTCCATAGGTTGGATAAACGCTGCACACTTGCGTACCGCGCCGAGGTCCGGCGCCCAGCCTCTTGACTTTGCTCTGCCAAACGGTGTGATCAGGCACTATACGACTGCACTGGCGAGGACGAAAGCGCGATGTCAGCCCGGATTTACAAGCCCACCAAGACCGCCATGCAGTCGGGCGAGGCGCGCATGGCCGAGTGGGTTCTGGAAATGGAGCCGGCATCTGCCCGAGCCATCGATCCGCTGATGGGCTGGACGTCGTCGTCGGATATGTCGAGTGAAGTGCGCTTAGAGTTCGCCACCAAAGACGAAGCCATCGCCTACTGCGAGCGCAATGGACTGGCGTACACGGTGACCGAACCTACGCCGCGCAAGATCGTGCGCAAATCCTACGCGGACAATTTCAAGTATGGTCGCGTCGTCCGCTGGACGCACTAACGGTGGGCGCTGGACGCATTGCGTGCGTGGCGCCGCACATCACGGATGCCACCCCCACAGCGCCAGCATCACGAAGAACCCCACCACATAACCGAGCACAATGGGCCATCCGGCTTTAAGCCAGCCGCTGACAGACTTTGCTTCCGGATACATATTCGACATCGCAACACCCGCTGAAGATCCAAACCAGACCATCGAGCCTCCGAACCCGACGGCATAGGCCAGCATACCCCAATCATAGTCGCCTTGCTTCAAAGCGAGCGCGGTGAGCGGGATGTTGTCGAACACCGCAGAAATAAATCCGAGGCCCAGCGTTGTTTGCCACGACGCGACGGGCAGCTGCTCAACCGGCATCAGCGATGCGGCGAGCACGAGCGAGAGCAAGAACACTGAGCCTTTTAGTGTTTCGGGCAGTACGCTCCAGTCGGGCCGCCGCAGCGGCGCGGTGAGTAGGATCGCGGCCCACACGGCCAATCCGATCACCGGAAATTGGTGCAACACTTCAGGATAGGCCAGGTTGGCAAAGACGTTGGCACCAATCGCCGAGACGAGGATGATCCCGACGATTGCAAGCCGCACCCATTCGATACGCGTGCCGGGTGCTGGATCTTTGTCGATCGGCTGATACGCATGCTGCATGCGGGACGCCGGAACTGAGAAAACGGCGAACGCCGCAACCGCCGCGATGTAAGCAGGGAGCACATCGAACAGGCTGATCCCTGAAATCCACATCATGGTCGTTGTCGTGTCGCCGACGACGCTGCCGGAGCCGCCGGCATTGGAAGCAGCGACGATGGCGGCCAAGAACCCGAGATGCACGCGGCCCTTGTAGACGGCGCGAGCGACGGTGCCCCCAATGATGGCCGCAGCGATGTTGTCGAGAAAACTAGACAGCACGAACACCAGCGCCAGGAGCGCCAGCCCCCCAGTCCAATTGTCGGGGAGGATGGCTGGCATTTCAGCAGGCACATGGCTCTCTTCGAAATGCCGCGACAGCAGGGCAAAGCCCGTGAGCAGCGCCAACAGATTCAAGAGTCCAACGCTCTCATGGCTTAGGTGCGCGGCAAACCCGGCAAGCCCCGCCCCCGTCTTGAAGCCCGTTACCGCAAGTTTATAGGCAATCAGCGCGCCAAGCCCCGCCAGCGCGACGTGCAACGTGCGGTGATGAAACATCGCCACGCCCGCCAGAGTGCCGGCAAACAGCACAAACTCAAGTGGGATGGCATCGGCAATCGAGGGCATGACGAAGTTTGGGCTCCAGTTGCTTGGCAGCGCTTGCAGGGTTACGGCTTTTCTAACCCGGATTCGGGCAGCGCGGCATGTCCCGGCTTGCCATCCCAAGGCCGCTGGCCTATCGCAGTGTGGCATAGAGGAGACGCTGGCCGATTGAGATCATTTCAGCGGCATTGGGTCACCAAGTATTTAAAGTCCTGGTTCACTCTGTGGCTTCAATGGTCCCGTAGCTCAGTGGATAGAGCATCCGCCTTCTAAGCGGAGGGTCGCAGGTTCGAGCCCTGCCGGGATCGCCAGACTTCTGACCGGCGCGAAGCTAGACTTCTGTCGCCTCACCCGTCCAAGAAATCCGAGATAATATATTTGTGGAGTGACGACGGCTTAATCCGCCCTTCGCTGCGCGTCGGCATGGAGCGCACGGAAATTCCCGCTTGGTGAACCGTTTCAGAAGAACCGGAGACGAGCGGGTGCCACCAAGCCAGTCCGCGGCCTTCATCAATGCGCCGGTAACCGCACGATGCCGGCAGCCATTCCAGGCTGCGCACTTTGGCAACGTCAATCGAGAGGCAATCGTGCACGGCCTTGTGCCGGTTCGGGTAGTCCGTACACTTGCATGTCCCCTGATCCAAGAGCTTGCACGTCAGCCGCGTCAGGTAAACTTCGCCCGTATCTTCGTCTTCGAGTTTCAATAGGCAGCAGCGGCCGCAGCCGTCGCACAGCTGTTCCCACTCTTCGCCGGTCATTTGTTCCAGGGTTTTGACTTCCCAGAACGGCTTGGTTTCAGCGGTTGATGCCGTCATTCGTTCCAGCTCCGCAAGCCCGCCCTCGTGCGCCTGACCTTTGGCACAATCTCTTGAGGAATGTCGCGCTTTGCGATGATAAATTGCCACAATCAACTTGTGGAGTGATTCTGCGTCGCGGACCTGTTGTAGAACGGTATCAGGTTCATTCCAACAGGCCGTGTACGATAGAGTGTTTACGTAATTACGCCGGGCACGCCTCTGCCATGCGATGAAGTTGCAAACCGTGCAAGGTTTATTCTCTTGAGCGACTGGTTCCTAAAGCAAGGCCGACGCGACAAGCTTACGTCGATGCTTGAACTCGACTCGCGCCTCAGCGCGTTCTTCTCGGCCCTTTGGAGCGGCTCGCACGCGGCCTGGAATAATGCGTCGAGCTTTTTTGCCCGCTTCAAGTTGACGGGCTGGAAGCGGATCGCCAACGAGCTCGCATCCTCAGCTCTCACAATTGGCCTGGGCGGCATGCTGGTGATCTATGCATTGGCGCTGCCCGCCTTCCAGGAATTTGACGAGGGCCGGTTCCTGGCCGGACAGTATGCAGTCAAGTTCCTTGACCGCGACGGCAACGAGATCGGCAAGCGCGGCATCTTGCGCAATGATGCTGTGCCGCTGGAAGAAATTCCTGACGCCATCATCAAGGCCACACTTGCAACCGAGGACCGGCGTTTCTTTGACCACTTTGGCATCGACGTGCTCGGCACATTCCGCGCCCTCGTCGAGAATTTGCGAGCCAATGACGTGGTGCAGGGCGGCTCATCACTTACGCAGCAGCTTGCCAAGAACCTGTTCTTGTCTTCGGAACGCTCAGTGCAGCGTAAGATCAAGGAAATGTTTTTGTCGTTCCTGCTCGAATCCCGTTTCACCAAACGCGAAATCCTGAAAATGTACCTCGACCGCGCCTACATGGGCGGCGGCGCGTTTGGGGTTGAGGCGGCGGCGCAGTTCTACTTCGGCAAGTCGGTGCGCGATGTGAATATCGCCGAGGCCGCCCTTCTGGCCGGGCTCTATAAGGCCCCGACCAAATATGCCCCGCACGTCAACTTGCCAGCCGCACGCGCACGCACAAACGAAGTTTTGACCAATCTGGTGGAAGCCGGCTTTTACAGCGCCGCACAGGTGCACGACGCGCGGCTGCATCCGGCCAAGATTATGGAATTGCGGCCCTCCACGAGCCCCGAGTGGTTTCTCGACTACGCCTTCGAGGAAATTCAACGCCTGATGGAGGGCAAAAATCAATACGTGCTGACGGTGCGAACGACGGTTGATCTGACTTTGCAAAAGAAGGCCGACGACGCGCTTGTTTCGTTTGTTCGCCAGAAAGGCCGGAGCCTGCGCTTTAACTCAGGTGCCCTCGTAGCTCTCGAAACGGATGGTGCCGTGCGTGCACTTGTTGGCGGGCCGGACTATGGCGAAAGCCAATTCAACCGCGCGACACACGCCAAACGCCAACCAGGCTCGTCCTTCAAGGTCTATGTTTACGCCACTGCTGTAGAGCAACTGGGCTACGGCCCTGAAACCAGCGTTCGCGACAGTTCGCGCAGTTGCGGCAACTGGAGCCCTTCGAACTACGGCGGAGGCGGCGGCAGCGGCGGCCGCATGCCGCTTTGGCTGGCACTGGCCAAATCTCTGAACACGATCGCGACCGAACTCTCGTTCGTGGTGGGACGCGAAAACGTTATTGAGTTCACCAAGAAAGTAGGCATTCAGGGCATCCGCAAGTCCTGCTCGATGGCGCTTGGTGACTACGGCATTACGCCCCTGGAGCATACGGGAGGCGTTGCGGCGTTCGCCAACGGCGGCAAGCGCGCGCTGCCTTATGCCGTACTCGACGCAGTCAATTCCAAAGGCGATCTCGTCTACAGCCGCGAGCGCGATGAGCCGCCACAACCTCTCGTTATGAAACCGCAAACCGCAGCCACCATGAACCAAATGATGCAGAAGGTGGTCACCGACGGCACGGCGGCGGCGGCCCAACTCGACTTCACGTATTCCGTGGGCAAAACCGGCACCAGTACTGGACCCAAGGACGTATGGTTTGTTGGATTTACTGGCAAGTACGTGACCGGCGTCTGGCTCGGTAACGATAACAACACGCCAATGAACGGTTCGAATACGGGCGGTCATCTTGCAGCCCCGCTGTGGCACGACTTCATGGCGGTAGCCCACACCGACATGAACATTGCGCAGATCCCAGGCCTGCCTTTGCATGCAGCACAAATCGTTGAGCAGGAACGTCTCGCGGAGTTAAAGCGGTCCGACCCCAATTTGGCGTCAAACAGCGAGATCGATGGCAAGACTGCAGGCACCATGCCGGAGCCAACGCGGGACAGCCTGAAGAAAATTGCGACTGCACTGCGCAAGGCTGGGGGATTGCCGGAACCTGAACCCGCCAGCTCTCCTCCAGCAACAGCGCCGGACAATGCTCCAGGCACCAAACCGGAAACCAATCCGGCGTCTCCTGCCAAAGCAAAAGATGGGCGCGCGCAGCTTTCGCCTGTATTGCCGCCTCCGGCTGCGGCTGCCGCATCATCCAATGCCCCGAAGGTCTCGGCTGCCCGATGAGCTTTGCATTCCACCAGTTCAAGAAGAAGCTCGCATACATCACGATGAGCAGCGCGCGAACTCTGGCGTTTTGCGCCACGGTGCTCGCTGGCGGCTCTTTGTCGAGCTGCTATGCCATCAACACCGGAACCGCGCTCACCACGCAGACTTTCGGTCCATGGACCACATGGCTGGCAGCAGGACAGCCTAGCACCGACCCCTATACGCGGGCGCACTTTGCAGCCCTTGGCACCTTGCCGCTCAACTCGGAAACGGCCCAGCTTTACACGGCAAGAACCGACAGCGACGGGCGGCGGCTGCATTCTTCCTGTGACTATGCCATTGAAGGCAAGGCCATGGCTGATCACTGGTGGAGCGTATCGGTGTTCGATGATGCCGGCCGCATGATTGCCAACCCAGCCGAGCGCTACACGTTTACCAGCGACACAATCGGCATGAAGTCGGACGGCAGTTTCATAATTTCGCTGTCACGCGATGCGCGGCCAGACAACTGGCTTCCCACCGGTGGGGCCGGGCGCTTGGCCGTCACGCTCCAAATGCTTGATCTGGGTGTCAGAGCCGTTGCACGCGAAGACGAGAGCACTGAAAAACGGCTACCTATCATCCGCAGGGTCAACTGCTGATGAACTGGCTCATTTCAGCGCTATGGCCCACTGGACGCGGAGTTGCAGCCGCGCTTTGCGCGATAGGCATTCTACATATTCTGGCAACACTCGCCACACCGCAGCTGGCACCCGCGCAAGCCTATGGCCGCCTGACATCTGGCGTGCCACTGCACACCATGACTATTTTGCCTGCAGTGACTCCAACATCGCAAAAGCTGCCCTTCATGTCGTCCGATGCCGTTTATGCGATCTGTCCGTTCAACACCGGGAACGGACCTGTGTCCGTCACGGCAAATTTGCCCGCTGCCGGCTGGGCACTGGCGCTTTATTCACCTGAGGGCGAAAATTTCTATGTCGCCGTGGCCCAGCCAGGGCGTCCAACGAATGTTTCTCTGTTGCTGAGTGCAGCGGACGACCGCTTCACGGGCCTGACACCGCAGGCGCAAGGCCAGTCACCGCGCGATGCCTCGCAATTGAAATTGCCCGCGGGCAAAGGCTTTGTCTTGCTGCGGGCACCAGACCAGGGGCAAGCCTACAAGCAACAAAATCTTGCGGCACTCAAGGCAGCGCGCTGCGCGCCGCAGGCACCTTAAAAAAAATCGCAGGGATAATGTTAGTCTTGCGAGCGAGCGGCTGCCAACTTACGGCTATTGCGCCGTCTCGTCTGCTGGCTGGCTTGTGTTTCAGCAGGGCGCTCGTACCTCACTCCTGTAAAAAGGAAGAGCTGAGCGGAAGACTGTGAAGCCGGACGCTGCGGTGGGCCTTCAACCCGACGTGGAATTTCTTTGAAGTCTATCACATTCGCCATGGGCTGCCTCGAGGCGCGAATTCTGCCAAATGCCGTTTCGTGAGGCCGTTGAAGTGCAATCAAACTAAAAGCACGCCGGCGACGCACATCGGCCTCGTCACACTGCGATTCGCCGTTAAGACATAAAACGGCCCCAGATCCTAACAAAGCGTTAATCGCATCCCAGGCGCGGAAAGAATGCTCAACAGTGTCTTATTCTCACGGCAGATCTTTGCCGGCACTGGCGAGCCATCCCTCAAGAAAATGCCGCCCAGCACGGTCCTCAACTTCTACAATCCAAAGATCACGATCAAAGTCTGCTTCACGCGCCAGATAGGCATCGACCGCCTCGTCGGCACCGATCTTTGGCAACGGGCATTGTACCCATTCGCGGTCAAGAGCGGCGTTATCGAAGCCTGCGGGTGCCGGCCCGAAAATATCTGAATGACCATTGAGACGGTTGATGCGTATGAAAATGGCGCCCGCATCGTCGTCGCCATGCCGCACGACAAGGGCTGCGACGCCAGCTGCAGCACAGCGCCGGATATAGGCCTTGACCCAAATTTCAGTGCGAAGGCGCATCGCTGCCCTTAGGGGAACAATCGCAAGCCCCTGCGGCCGCGCTCACGTTCTAAATGGTCTGTCTAGCGCCGGTCAGCAAGGCGTTTCTCGCCCGTCAGCCGTGCGATGCGCACTGCCAGAGCACCTGAAATGCGGCCCGTTTCGGGAAGCCCTTCGCGGACCTCAAACAAGCGGATCGATCGCTGTGTCGCGAGTGTGAGCGTGCCTGTAACTTTGACGTCGCTGACACCCAGTGCCACAAGGCCCTGCTGTACCGACTTAATCACTTGTACGGCCTCCGGGCCGGGCGGCACGGAGATCGAAGCACCTGCGGTGCCGCCACGGCCGCTGCCCAACAATAAGGCTTGCAAAGTTTGCTGGGCGGGCTCAGCCGTCAACGGCAAGCCTTCGTCCCACTCAAAGGCCATAATGGCAGCCCGCGTCGTCACGCCGGCAACGCCATCGACGCCGCCAGCTTCATAGCCCAGAACCTGTAACTCGCGCTGAATGGCTCGAATAAGATCAGGTTCCGAGACAGATCCCGTCGTTACTGTGGCCTGCGGTGCTGGAGCAGGAATCGGCAGGGCTGACCGCAACTCAAAATCGGATGCCGCGAAGTTGCTCGCGTTCTGGACCGGCGACTGGGCCTCAGAGACCGCGCTGCCAGGGAACACGATGCGCTTTGAGTTGAATTTGTGCGCACATTTCTGGAATGCGAGCAGATTGGCCCGGAAGAGGACAAACAGCACTAAGAACTCTCCGAACCCGAACCTGAGCCTCTGCAGCGGC
>JANNXL010000001.1:0-5793 GCA_031409575.1 Hyphomicrobium sp. | reverse complement strand
GCTGCACGACCTGCCCAGGCGTGTTTACATGCACCGTTTTGACGATTCCGGAAACAGGCGCACGCACCGTGGTGCGCGCAAGTTTATCTTCGCTGGATTTGCTGGCTTCCGACATTGCCGCTACTTCGACGCGCGCTGCTGACAGTTTTTGTAACGCCTCACTGCGGAATGCGCTCAGCCGTTCCTGGCGTTTGTCGCGCGCCTCCTGCACCGCCGACTGAATGCGCGGCAGCGCCAGTTCGGCAGCCGTCACGCTGCCATCCAGATCATTGACCTTGGATTCAATCCCAAGAATTTCAGTGCGCGAGGCAGCTCTCGACTTTTCCAAGGGCCGCATCAGCGTGAGTTCTTCTTGCGCCAAGGCAAGCGCCTTGCGGGACGTGACGAGCTTTGCCTCAAGCTCAATGGCTTCTTGGCTGCGTTGCTTTTCTTGCAAAGCAAGGCCACTGATGGCCGCATCCAGTTCGGCCTTCCGGGCTTCATAGATGTTGCGCTGCTCAGCCAAGAGATCTGGACGCTGGCTGGCGAGGTCGCCTGGAACTACAAGGGGTTTACCTTCCACCTCGGCCTCAAGACGCGCCACCATCATTTGCAACCCCAGTTGCTTTTCTCGGGCCTCGCCAAGTGTTGAGCCGGCAATCGTTGGATCAATAAGGAGAATGATATCGCCGGCGCGCACCATGGCACCTTCGCGCACCAGCACCTCACGCACAATACCGCCTTCGAGATTCTGAACGACTTGAATTTTGGTTGCGGGAATGACGCGTCCTTGTGCCGATGTGACTTCTTGCAAACTGGCAAACGTGGCCCAAATCACAAAAACCGCAACGAGAGCCACCATGGTACGCATCAACAGGTTCAGTCCGCGCGGCGGCGGTGCCAGAAGGTCGGCGCTGATGGCAGTGGGAATGCCCGTGGGGCGAATAGCTGGTGATTTCGGTGCGACGGCTTCGCTCATGACAGCGTCACCCGCGCTGAGGCAGCCGTGTGCGGGCCGGCTGGCTTTTCCGAACGCTGGCGCAGGGTTTCCAGAACTTCAGCTTTGGGGCCATCGAGCAGTTTCTTACCGCCTTCGAGCACGATCATGCGGCCAGCCAGTTCCAGCATGGCGGGGCGGTGTGTGACGACGACGAGTGTCCGGTCTTTAAGGTACGCTGACAGCCTTTGAATGACCAACGCTTCGCTACGTCCATCCATGCCGCTTGTCGGCTCATCCAGCAGCACGACCTTGGGCTGCCGCAAAAGTGCGCGCGCAAGTGCAACCGACTGGCGCTGGCCTCCGGAAAGCCCGGCCCCGCGCTCGCGTACGGGCGTTTCGAAACCTTGAGGCAAGCGGCCAATCCAATCCAATGCTCCCGCCGCGTGTGCCGCCGCGAGCACCACTTCGTCGGGTGCGCCTGGATCGGCGAGTGCAATATTCGACCTGATGGTGCCGTGGAACAGATCGGTGTCTTGCAACAGGAGCGCAATGTTGGCGCGCAGCAATGCCGGATCGATCTGGCCTATGGTGACTCCGTCAATCAGCACGCGCCCGCTGCTGGGCTGATGCAGGGCTTGCAACAGTTTCAAGAGGGTCGTCTTACCGCTGCCGATGCCCCCAATAATCGCGATGCGCTCCCCAGGGCGGATGTCAAACGTCATGTCTTTGAGGGCGGGCGGAGCGTCTTTGTCGTAGGCAAACGAAACACCCTCGAAGGAGAGTGCGCCTTCGAATTTCGACTTCGCCAAAAATTTCATGCCCACGGGGCGCTCTTGCGGCGCTGCGATGAGCTGCGACAGTTGATCGAACGCAATGCGCGTCTGGTGCAGTTTGGCAACCAGCATGGCGATCTGTCCAATGGGGCCAAGAACCCGGCCAGCCAGCATCGTAGATGCTATCAAGGCGCCCGTCGTAATTTGACCGTCGGCCACCATGTAGAAGCCGACGATGATCATTACCACTTGAATGACTGACTGGGACGACTGAACAATATTGAGACCGAGGTTAGACAAGTGCCGGATTTCAAGTCCGGTGCGGACGTGCTCGGCCACTGCGCCTTCCCATTTGGCGGCAGCCCAGCTCTCAGCACCGGCTGCCTTGATGGCCTCCAGGCTGACAAGTGTTTCGACGACCACGGCGTTTTTCTGTGCCGTTTCCTTAAACTGAGCCTGCATGAGTTTGGCGAGAGCGCGCTGGGTCAGCCAGCCTGCGCCGATGACAATTGGGATCGCGACGAGCGCAATCAACACCAACGGCCCGCCGACAGCCCAAATCGCTATCAGGAAGAGTGCGATAAATGGCAGGTCACCAAAAGCCGTCAGCGTTGCGGAGTTAAAGAACTCGCGAAGGGTTTCGAATTCGCGTAGCGTGTTAGCACGAACCCCGGCTGATATTGGCTTTTCGGGCAGGCGCGCACCGAGTAGCCGGCCGTAGATCAGGTTGGCCAGCAACACGTCGGCCCGGCGCGACGCAGCATCGATGTGCATCGAACGCAGCGTCTTCAGACCGAAGTCGAATATCGTGGCAAGCAGAACGCCAATCGCCAGCGCCCAAAGTGTATCAATGGCAGAATTGGGCAGGACGCGATCATAGACATTCATCGTGAACAACGGCATGGCCAGCGCAAGGACATTGATCGCAACGGTCGCCGCAATCGCCTCGCCGTAAATGCGCCGGCTCGCCGTGAACGCTGGCAGGAACCACCCTTCTGAAACCGCTGGGCCAGCTGTCTCGCCGCGTTCGTCAAGGCCCGAGGCCAGTGAAAGCGTGATGATGCGCCCGTCTGCTGCACTTGTGAGTTCACTTGCTGCGAGCCGCGCCTTGATGCTGGCCTTGCCGGGTTCACTCAAGATTGCATGAGTGGGCAAACCGCTGGCATCTCGTTCCAGGGCCCAAAGAATGTCGACACCGCCACCATCGGCTTGCAACACCAGGGCAGGCAGGGCACAGTCGTCGAGACTAAGGGGATCTCGCGTTTGGAGCCGAGCTTTGAGGCCTGCGCGAGTTGCTGACAGTTCTATGTGTTCGAGTGGCAGCCTTCCGCCAACGAGCGGCATGCCAGAGGTCAGCGCGATGCTTGTTGTTGCAATGCCGTAGTGCCGGGCGATGTCAACGAGTGCTGCCGCAGCAGGATCTACATCTGAGTTTGGGCGATCATCGGGCAGCACTGCAGCCGGACGAGCGAATGAGTGCGCAGCCTCTTGCAGTTTACCCAGCAGTTCGGCGACCGCGCTCACGCCTTTGCTCTCCGCTGTCACTCGCTATTTCGCAGGGCTAGGTTCATCGTTGGCCCGCACTTCAGTGTGCCAGTTGCGATCGAAGAACGGCGGATCGTTGCGCCATGACTGGATAAGAGACCCAGCGTGGGGTTCGGCCGCTTCTTCAGGCAAGCCTAGGCCGATCGCCGGCATCAGGCGCCCCATGGCGGCGAGTACGCGATAAGCATTGTATTTTGCGACCAGTTCTTCGGTGCGCAACGAAGCCTCCGCCACGAACACTTCATTCTGCACATCAAGAATATCGAGCAGCCGGCGCTGTCCGGCGTCGAACTGTTCGAGGTATGTGCCGCGTGTCGCCCGGTTAAGTTCCAGTTCGCGCGACAGGGCCGGGATACGCTGGCCAGCGGAGGTCATAGCGTTCCACGATACGCGCGTTTCGCGCTCAATTGTTCGCTGGGTGTTGGCTGAAATTTCATTGGCCTCCCAGGCACGTGCCCGCGCTTCGTGGACACGCGCTCTATCAATGCCGCCGTTGAGCAGGTTCCAGCGCACGACAAACATGGCACGAACGTCGGCGGTGTGGTCGCCGTCTTCAGTGTCACCGTGCGCAGAATCGCCCGAAAGCTCAAAGTTCACCTTGGGAGAAAAACGCGAATAGGCGCTGCCGACGGCTGCTTCCGCGGCGATGGTGTCATGCTGTGTCGCGATCACACTTGGGGCCGCAACAATGGCCTCGCCGACCGCATCGTCCACGCTTCGGGGTAAAGCGGAAAGCGGGGCTTTCACTGGGCCAAGGGTACCAGGCGCACGCCCGACGACCGACCGGAACAGCGCGTCTGCATCGTGCACGCGGCCTTCGGCCTCCGCAACCAATGCCACTGCATTTGCGACGCGGGCACCGGCTTCCGTTTCTTCAGAAGCATTACCTGCGCCGGCCATTACGCGCTCTTGGACGCGGCCATTCAGGCCTTGCAGCGAATGCAGATTGGACCGTGCAGCTCCGAGCACAGCGGCAGAACGCTGAACCTCGAGGTAGGCTTGCACAGCTCGCAGTGCGACCGAGTTGGCGGTATCATTTACCCGCCAGCGTGCAGATTCCACGCGATTTTCCTGCCGTGCAATCTCGTGGGTCGCTTCAAAGCCGTCGAAGACGCGCTGCGAAACCGTTCCGGTGATGGCGCCATGATCGTGCCAGTCGTTCTCGTCTTTGATGCCCGCACCGGTTGTTTCGGTGTTCCAGTGCCGTCCGAGGTCCGATTTTAGGTCGGCAGTCGGCAGCCGAAGTCCGCGAGCAGCCTGCAATTCATGATCAATGGCGCGGCGGTTAAAGCGGATTGCGCCGATTTCGGGGTTGGTTGCAAGCGCCTCTTCGATAACGCTCGTTAAGCTGTCGGCACGGGCTGCGATGGGCGCAGTTGCCCAGGCTGAGACCAATACTGCCAATCCTGCCCGGCGCACGAAACGGTGCAGCCGGGTCCCACAGGTCGTCGTCATCCCGCCCCCAAGCGATGCGCCAGCAACACAGGCTAGCGCGAATTGGTCCCCGGGCGACGATGCAATGATTCGTTAGTGTGACGTATATTGTAGATTATAGAATTGACCTGGCGCCTTCGATTGTCAGTGAGCTGATTCGTTCGGGCAACACCTGGGCACCCGCGGATTATATTATTCAAATCAGGATCTTAACAGGTCAGCCTCGTATCAGGCCGCTGACACCCGGCAAACCGTGTATACAGTTGTCGTTGAAGGCGATGTAATGCCGCCTTATACGATCAAATTGCCATTGGTTTTCATCTGATTGAGATCGAGTCCAGTTTGGCCCTGAAGCACGACCAGATCGACAAAATTCAAGCCGCCGGCCGATCCGTCTGTGTCGATGCGAATCGTAGTGTTGCCCGCCGATTCGGTGTTCTGAACGAAGTCGGACAGGATCGACGACCCCGTAAAGCCAATCAGCAGCGCTGAGATATCGATGATGTCGCCGCCTGCTCCATTGGTGAAGTCGGTGATTTGGTCAGTGCCTCCGGAATTGTCGCTAGCCGACCAGAGATAGATATCTGCACCACTGCCCCCGGTCAGAATGTCGATGCCGATGCCTCCGCGAAGCGTATCTGCCCCCCCGCCGCCCGAAAGCGTGTCAGTGCCTGCGCCGCCATCCAGAACGTTGTTTCCGGTATTGCCAGTCAGCACGTTGCCGAGACCATTGCCTGTCCCATTGATATTGCCCGAGCCAAGCAGCGTCAGATTTTCGATGTCTGTGCCGAGTGCATACGTGGCAAGCGACGATTGAACCGTGTCGGTGCCCGCACCAGTGCCTTCCGCGACGATGTCGCCTGCGTTATCGACCACGTAGGTGTCGTTGCCCGTGCCGCCGATCAGGGTATCTGCACCGGCCCCGCCGTTAAGCGTATCGTTACCCGTGCCGCCAGTCAGCGTGTTGGCGAGACCGTTGCCGGTGCCCGAGAAATTGCCGCCTCCTGTGTAGGCTAGGTTTTCGACGTTGGCGGACAGCGTGTAGCTGGCGAGCGCTGTCTGCACGAGGTCGCTCACTCCTTCGCCGGTATTTTCGATGACGATGTCGCCAGCATTGTCGAC